>DATFFX010000001.1:0-3985 GCA_035249825.1 Gemmatimonadales bacterium
ATCCAATCGCCACCGTGGTGGCGCCCAAGGCGTACTCCAGGACCAGGTCCCAGCCGATGATCCAGGCGATGAACTCCCCCAGCGTCGCATAACTGTAGGTATATGCGCTGCCGGCCATGGGAACGAGCGAGGCGAATTCGCTGTAGCAGAGCGCGGCGAAGATTGAGGCGATGCCGGCCAGGACGAACGAGAGGACGACGGCCGGTCCGGCGTTCTGCGCGGCCACGGTTCCCGTCAGCACGAAGATCCCCGTGCCGATGATGGCGCCGATACCGAGCGCGGTGAGATTCCACGGGCCAAGCGCCCGCTTGAGACTGTGATCGCCCGCGGCTTCGGCCTGAAGCGCGGTCACACTCTTACGTCGGAACAGATCCATCGAGTCCTCGGTTGTGCGGGTCAGAGTTGGACGTGCAGCTGCGGATCAGGTCTGCCTGCCCGAAGCAGCCTGAGCTGCCCGTTCGCGCTGCAGATGGCTGTGCTTCCTGCCGTAAGCGAAGTAGATCACGAACCCGATGAGCAGCCATACCAGAAGCCGGAGCCAGGTGTCACCGGGAAGGGTTGCCATCAGTCCCAGGCACGCCAGTACTCCGAGAATAGGGACCAGCGGCACCAGGGGCGTCCGAAACGGACGGTCGAGGTCGGGACGGGTACGTCGGAGAATCCAGACTCCGAGGCACACGAGGACGAAGGCCAGCAGGGTACCTATGTTGACCAGCTCGCCAAGAATCTGGATAGGGAACGTTGCGCTGATGATCGCAACGATGATACCCACGTAGATGGTGGAGAGGTGGGGCGTCCGGTAGCGGGGGTGCACCTGTCCGGCCCAAGGGCCGATAAGGCCGTCGCGAGACATGGAGTAGAACACCCGGGACTGACCCAGGAGCATGACCAGCACTACGGAGCCCAGCCCCAGCACGGCTCCCAGTGTTATAAAGGGCCGCAGCCAGGAGAGCTGATTGATCTGCTCGACTGCATAGGCCACCGGGTGCGCCACGTTCAGCTCGGTATAGTGGACCAACCCCGTCAGCGTCAGGGACACGAGAACGTACAGGACCGTGCAGATAGCCAGCGAGCCAAGAATACCGATCGGCATATCACGCTGGGGGTTCTTGGCCTCCTGGGCCGCCGTACTCACCGCATCGAATCCGATATAGGCAAAGAAGATCAGACCCGCACCCCGGAAGACCCCGCTCCAGCCAAACTCGCCAAAGGCACCGCTGTTGGGTGGAATGAATGGCTTCCAGTTCTCCGGGTTGACGTACTGAAATCCGAAAAGAATGAACAGCAGCACCACTGCGAGCTTGAGGATTACGATCAGGTTGTTGACCTTGGCAGACTCCCTGATGCCTACCACGAGAATCCAGGTTGCGATCAGGACGATGAAGGCGGCAGGAAGATTGAAGAGGGACCCGGTTCGATTCCAGCCTTCCTGCACGCAGGCAGTCACTGCGTTGGTCACATCGGCGGCACTGCACCACCGCAGGGGAGCCGATGTAATGGCAGTAGGTAAGTGGAGCCCGAAGTAATCCAGCAGGCTCACGAGATATCCCGACCAGCCCACCCCGACAGTAGCCGCACCCATCGCGTATTCCAGCACAAGATCCCAGCCGATGATCCAGGCCACGAACTCACCCATCGTCGCGTAGGAATACGTGTATGCACTCCCCGCCACCGGTACGGCGCTGGCCATTTCGGCATAGCACAGCCCTGCGAGCCCGCATGCGGTGGCAGCGACAACGAAGGACAGCACCACCCCGGGCCCCGAGTGAAGGGCCGCAGCAAGACCGGTCAGAACGAAAATGCCCGCGCCGATGATGGCGCCGATACCCAGCATCGTGAGATTCGTCGCCCCGAGCGCGCGTTTCAGCGAGCGCTCGCCGGTCGCCTCGGCCTCGGCACGAAGGGCCGTGATCGACTTGGTGGCCCACAGACTCATACGGCATCCCCTCGAGTTGATGACCCGTCGAGCAGAGTACGCGAAAGTTCGGCTGTTCAGGCGCTGTAGTTCGGAGCTTCCCGGGTGATCGTCACGTCGTGCGGGTGCGACTCCCGCAGACCAGCCGTGGTGATCTGAACCATCTCGACGTCGCACTGAAGTTGCGGGATCGTGCTTACCCCGCAGTAGCCCATGCCGCTGCGCAGGCCGCCCACCATCTGATAGAGCACGTCGGCCACCGGCCCCTTGTAGGGAACCCGGCCTTCGATTCCCTCCGGGACCATTTTGGCGGCGGTCATCTCGCCTTCCTGGAAGTAGCGGTCGGCGGACCCATCCTGCATCGCGGAGAGACTACCCATCCCGCGGATCATCTTGAAACGGCGCCCTTCTGCCAGCACCGACTCCCCCGGGCTCTCTTCGGTGCCCGCAAGCATCGATCCCATCATGACGGAGGATGCGCCCGAGGCGAGCGCTTTCACCACGTCGCCGGAGTACTTGACGCCGCCATCCGCGATGATCGGCACGTCATCGGCGCCTCGCAGTGAGTCCAGAATGGCGGTGACCTGGGGGACACCCACCCCGGTCACCACACGCGTGGTACAGATGCTGCCGGGTCCGATACCGACCTTTATTGCATCGGCTCCTCGCTGCACCAGCTCGCGGGCCCCGGCTTCGGTCGCGACATTGCCGGCAACGAGCTGAACGTCCGGGTATGCCTCGCGGAGCTGATCGACCGTGGCCAGCACACCCTCGCTGTGGCCATGAGCAGAGTCCACCACGATCACGTCGACTCCAGCACCGACCAGGCTCCTGGCTCGAGCTACCGCGTCACCACCACCACCTACCGCCGCTGCCACGCGAAGGCGGCCGTGCTGGTCCTTGTTGGCCAGCGGATGCTCGCGCCGTTTGAAGATATCCTTGACGGTGATGAGGCCTTTGAGAACGCCTTGTGCATCCACTACGGGCAGCTTTTCGATTCTGTGCCGGGCCAGGATCCGCTCGGCTTCATCGAGACCGGTGCCTACCGGCGCGGTTATGAGCTTCTCCTTGGTCATCGCATCCCGGATCGGTTGATCCAGGTTCCGCTCGAACTGGAGATCACGGTTGGTGATGATCCCCACCAGCCGACCCTGGCCGTCCACGATAGGCACACCCGAGATCTTGAAGCGGCGCATGAGCGCGTAGGCCTCGCGTAATGGTCGCTCGGGGCCTAGCGTGATGGGATTCAGGATCATCCCGCTCTCGCTACGTTTGACCCGGTCCACTTCGGCGGCCTGACGCTCGACGCTCATGTTCTTGTGCAGCACACCGATGCCGCCCGCACGCGCCATGGCTATGGCCATGTCGGCTTCAGTGACGGTGTCCATGGCCGCGGAGATCAGCGGGATGTTGAGGGAGATGCTGCGGGTGAAGCGGGTAGAGGTTGAGACCTCACGCGGATGGACGGCGGAGTGCCGGGGCACCAGGAGCACGTCGTCGAAGGTGAGGCCAAGCTTGGGCCGGATTACACTCATGCACCAGCCCTAATACACACGAAGGCCCACCGACGTCCAGCACGGACGGACGGCAGGCCTGGCTTTGCTCGGTTCATCTCCAAGACTAGTTATCACTTGCGGTGAAATCAACAGGGCCGCCATAAGCGATCCATCCCGCGCTCAGAGGCCGGAGGTACCCGTACGCCGCGAACGGCGCCAGACCAGGTAGACCGGAATGCCAAGGCCTACTATGAGCAGGCCGAGTCCTGAGAACTTGCGCTGCTGGGGGTCGGCCAGGAGAACTACCAGCAGGAATGCGATGGCTAGAATGTAGAGCGCCGGGAGAAGCGGATAGCCGAACGCCTTGACTGGCCGGGGAAGATCGGGTCGAAGCTTGCGCAACCTGAAGAGCGAGACCGTTGTCAGGAGATAGAAGATCAGTGCGGCGAAGACGACGTAGTTCAGCAGCTCGCTGTAGGTGCCTGTGAGACACAGCACCATGGTCCAGAGAGCCTGGGCAACGAGCCCGAAGACAGGAGTTCGGTACACCGGATGCAGGGTACCGGCTCGCTCG
>DATFFX010000002.1:0-11523 GCA_035249825.1 Gemmatimonadales bacterium
GCGCCGCTGAGGAAGTAGCCAAGACAGTCCAGTTCATTCAGAATCAGGTACGGGATGTGTCCGCTACGATGGATGTGGGCTCCGCGAAGGTGCACGGCATCGAGTCAGTCGCCCTGGCCGCGGCCCGGGCCCTTGAAGATATCGTCAAGGCAGTGGAGGAGGTCCATACCGCTGCGGCGGAGGTGGTACGCGAGGCCGAAGCCAACCGGCGTATCGTGGCGCAACTGGGAGAGAGAACTCAGGAGGTTAGCCAGGCGGCCAGCGAGCACGCCTCGGCGAGCGAACAAGTGACTGCGGCCGCCCAGGAGCAGACCGCCTCTACGGAGGAGATGGCCTCGGCGGCCGGCGATTTACTTCAGGGCGCCACCCGACTGACGGCATTGATGCAGGACTTCAGAACCTGAGGCGAAGCTACCGCTTCCGCTTACCCTTCAGCGGCTTCTTCACGGACTTCACCGCCTTAACGCTCTTCCCCTTCACTCGCGCCCTGGCTTTCAGTGCCTTCTCCCGGTCTGCAGCCTTGTCCAGGCGCTTCTGCTGAGCCGCGTGAATCTCCGCCAGGATCCGCTCACCTTCCTCACTCCCGAGCAGACTCCGGCGGGTAGCATAACGGATCAGCTCCTCAGCGTCTGCCACATTGAACTCACCAATGCGGGCCGCGGCGCGGATGACGCTGCCCAGGGCATCCGCCACCGGGCTTCTGAGCACGTTGGCGATGCCAGGAAGCGTTTCCAGCAAGGTCGAGATCTGGGAGCCACCGAGTTCCGAAACCACACAGCCTCCTTACTGCCGCAGTCACATGACACGGCACTACCCCTCGCAGTGCCGTCTGGACGGGAATTCTCGCACTGAACGCAGTGCAGCGCTAGTAGTATGAAGTACTACTTCGCGATCTTCAGGATACCGCGCATATCGTAGGCCCTGTGAGGCAGGCAGAAGAAAGCGTAGTTGCCTGGGTCGAGGGCGGGAACAACGATCCGATACTCTGCCCCGTCTGGACTCAGGAGAGGGCTGCTCAGATCCCCCGAGCGGCGATTCAGAGCTCCATTGAGCGCCTCATGGGCACGAGTGGAGAGGCCCGCCGCCTCGAACACCACACTATGAGGACTGCCCGAGACCGTCTTGAAGAGAAGGACATCCCCGGGCCGGGCGGTAATCTGAGCCGGCACAAACCGGAAGTTCTCTCGCTCCCGATTCGCCTCCATGCTGATCTCGTGAACTCGCTGGCCTTCAGCCAGGCCAGCCACGCTGGCCAGTAGGGCAAGAGACCCGGTAGACGCCCTCAGAAACCTGTGCATCGTTATCAATCTCCGGTCTGCGAGGGACGCAAAAATACCTTTGCGCGACCACCTGAAACTGAATATGTTGGAAGTCTGCGGGGTAGCCAAACATGTGCCACCTTTGCCCCGCTGGAAGGGCCGACCGTGGGACGTCGGGGCGTGAAGGAATACCGGGCACCGGAAGCACTGGTTCTGATCGCCGCAGATCGCGACCAGAAACCTCTGGTCTGTCCCTCGTGCGGTTCGTGTGACGTCGAACGCGTGCCCGCGAGATCCAGCGCGGATGACCTACAAGGTGGCCGAGTTACGCTTCATTGCGCCGCATGCAGCCGTAGCGCCGCCTACATTCCCCGTACCTTGAATCGCTCCTCCCTCCCTGAAGCACCCCGCCCCCACTAGTCCGCATTCAACTGCTGCTCCACTGGTCATTGAGGAGTCGTGAACAGCCTGCTCCACCGGATCGCGGTGAGGAACGGAAGCGCGCGCCAGCTACTCGGATCGTAGCTGAAGTACACCACGAGGGGCCGACCCCTGACGTTGGTCCGTGGCAGGAAGCCCCAGTAGCGTCCGTCGTAAGAGCTATCGCGGTTATCGCCCATCATGAAGAACGAGTCGGGCGGGACCACGATCGGACCCCAGTCCTGGAGATCAGGCTGGTAAGTAGCCGGATCGCGGTTGATCAGGTGCGGAAGCTGCCACTCGCGCATCTGGGCCCGTTGAAGCGGGCCCTCGGAGCGCGTGGGATCGGAACGCAAGGCATAGGGCTCGTTCACTCTCTGCCCGTTGCGGAACAGCTCGCCATTCTCCATGCTCAGGGTGTCGCCCGGCATGCCGATCAGCCGTTTGACGACCTTCAGGCCCTCATCCTCTACCGAGTCGAAGACCAGCACGTCATTGCGGCGCGGCTCGCGAACTGGCGGGAGGTGAGCTCCGATCAGCGGCACCTCGGCCCCATACAACGCCTTATTGACGAAGAGAAAGTCGCCGATCAGGAGTGTGTTTTCCATGCTCCCGGACGGAATGCGAAACGCTTCGACCAGGAATGTTCGAAGGAAGAACCAGACCACCAGGGCCACGAGTATCGACTTCGCCCATTCCCAGAACCAGACCAGGAACGAGTGGGGCTGCGCGGCAGAACGGGCGGTCATGCAAAATCCTCTGGCTGATGAGGTGAAGGACGGCGGAGTACTAGTTGAATCTAGCACCACCAGCGAGCACCTACGGGATCGCCACGGCCGCAACCCCCGGCACGGATCGAACCCGGAGAATCGGATAAGACCTACCCGCCTGGATGTCGCGGTCTACCAAGTTCCAGGTAACCACTCCGTCCTCCGACTCCGGCTCGAGCAGGTAGGCTGCCAATACCCCTAGCGCTTGCCGGGTACGCACGAGATACCACCCTCGTCCGACCAGGGTGTCGCTGAACTGACTATCCCATCGGCCCTCGACCTGAACCGTGCGATGGCCTTCGAAGAGTGATCCCACGATCAAAGTGTCTACCGTGAATCGCTGAACCGCCACCTTCCATGGCTCACGCACCGAGTCGATGGCGATGGCCTGACGTCTGAGCAGGTCTACCACGGTCCGGAGTCGCGGCGGGATGATGTACCCTTCGAAGAGTGGCTCCTTCCTGGCGGGTTGGAACCGGTCGAAAACCGGCATCCGAATAGTCCGGTAGAGGCCGGTCCGTTGGCGCCGGGCAAACCCATTGGACCCTTCTCCCAGCGAACGGGTGATCTCGGCGATCACCGGCTGCATTCTGCCGGCGCCCAGGACCGAGCGCACCGCGATCGAGTCGGGCTTCCATTGATCGGTGGAAACCAGCAGTGACTTGATGGTGGCTTTCTCCTCCGCCGCGAGGCTGAGTACTTCGTGGACGAAGTTATAGGTTGCCACAATGCGGGTCTGGAGGTCGGCGTTGCTGTAGGCCTCACTCAGGATGGCCAACCGCCCGCGTAGTCCCATCCAGTTGGTGCCGAAGCGAGGACGAGCATCGTAGGTTTCCCAGCCCTGTATCAACGAGTCTGGATCCTGATTTCGGAAGTTCCCGTACCAGAACGTTTGCTGCCGGTGGCGGCGCTCCATTCTGCCTCGTATGACCGGCAGAAAACGGTCGCGCACGAAGTCAGCCGCCGGGTTCCCGTTTGGGTTGAGGCTGGGAGCGTAGGTCAGGACATACCCGTGATAGCTGCCGTTCGTCGTATGTAGGTCTATCAGCAGATCGGGATCCCAGCGCGCGATAAGATCGACGACCCCCCGGGTCTCGGGCGCTTCCAGCTTCACGAAGTCGCGGTTGAGGTTGAGACCCTGCCCATTGGTGTTCTGACCTACGACGGCCGGCCCATTCTGACCTGGACGGTTGCGTTCCCCCGCGGCCAGCCGCTCGTTTCCATCTGCGTTGAGAATGGGCACTACCAGCAAAATCACGCTGTCGAGCAGCGGGCGCAGGCGCCCGCGGGTGAGGTCTCGCAGCAGCATCTGGGCTGCTTCCTTGCCCTCGATTTCGCCGGCGTGAATGTTTGCCTGAAGATAGACGATGGGTTTCCCGCTTCGATGCGCTTCCGCTGGACTCACCGGCACCGGCCGAGCGGCTACGACGTAAGGTACGCGCCGGCCTTCGGGACTGATGGCCAGGGTCCCACCTCGTAGGTCATTGCTGGCACGGCTGAGAGAATCGAGAAACTGCAGTACATCAGCGTGGGACGAGGTTTCCCGGAACTCGGTGCGCTCGGGCCGGGTGGCCTGAGCGGCGAGCGGCGCCGCTATCAAAGCGCCGAGCAGCAAGGTGTAGCGCACTTACCGATCCGGTAGCCGGGACGAGGGCACCACAATCCGGCGCGCAACCACATCCGGAAAGCCGTCCTCCACTGTAAACGTTATCTCGGGGATCAGGAATTTCCGGGCGGGCACAGCCAACACTCGGTCGGGGGCGCCTCGGTATGCTCTCCAGGCTCGCATCAGCGCTGGACGAGTCGGGATCCGTCCCGGATGCTCCGCGTTATCGAGGAGCAGCCGGGTGGTACTGACCGGATCCTTGAGAACAGACGCGAGTGCCCGTACCAGCGCGTACCCCACGGAGTGCTGATCGTCGGCGTCCCCGCTCGCGAGTCCGGCGCGCTTCTCCAACTCACCGAGTGCCAGCAGCGGCCAGCGCCCATGGAGGGGGGCAAGGATGCGCTCAGTGCTCCACTCGGCGAATCCTTCCGCCAGATAAGCCTCGATACCCGGCAGTTCGACCAGCTCCAGGCGGCCCCGGGGGAGGGACCCCGCAAAGGCCTGGAGCTGCCGCCGCCGGAAGAGTAGATGCTGCCATTCGTGCACGACCGTGCCTAGAGCCAGGAGCGGAGAGTAGCCAGGATCGATCACGATGGCATCGCCCGGCTCGAGGAACCCGTTCAGGCTCTCGCGTGATTGCCGGGGCACTGTGGTGAGCCGAATTGCTTCGGAGCCGGACTGAAGCAGTACCAGGCTCGTGTCTCCAGATGGGAGCAGCTGAAGCGCCCGCAGCAGCCCGTCCTCCCCATGCCGGTTCACCCAGCTCCGAGCACTGGCGTTGTGCAGGACAACCAGGCGCTGAAAGAGTGCCGTCGGGACACCATATTGGGGCACTGCTTGAGGGTACCCAAACAGTCGTACGCGGATCTCGGGAATTCCAGGCTTGTCATCCTGGCCGCTGTCGCCCAACGGGAGCCACTCCTCCGCGATATAGTCGGAAAGCGAGCGTCCCTTTGGACCATCCGGGATCCACGACTCCCTCAGGAAGAATTCCAGCGATTCCGTGTACCACTTGTAACTCGTGGTATATCCAGCGAGCAGTAGTCGAACCGCTTCTGCGGAGGCCGAGTCGGCGCGCCCCATGTCAGACTCGATCCTGCCGAAGGCACTCGAGTCGGTAGCGGCAAGAAGCGCGAGTCCGTATAGCGCCCGCGGTACCGCCTCCACGGCGAGGCTGTCGTCAGGATGGAGCCACTTGGCAGCGGTGAGAGCGGGCCGCGCCGCGCTCCAGCTCAAACTCGGACTTCGGCTTCGGGCCCATATCAGTGCGGCATCGTGCACGTCGATCACCCACTCGCCCCGGGGACGAAAGAGACGATCGAACCGCGCTTGCGTCGCTGGTCCCGGGATGCCGGCGCGGATTGCCAGGAGGGTTTGTCGCGCAGCATCGATGAGCTCCCCTCGCCGGTACAGCCCCATCATATGGTGGAGCCGATCCGATGCGAGTGCTTTGCGCTCGAGTGGGGTGACTCCACTCCGTTTGGCTACGTCGTAGTAGGTAGCCAGAGCCAGGGACTCGGCATCCACCGCAAGCGCCGCCTGAAGCCAGGATCCGGGAATGCGTCGCGAGACATCGTTGCTGCCGGTGACGATCTCGCGCAGGGTGAAGCGGGGCAACTCGGAGACGGTGGACGCGGCCTGGGTCTCAGGTGCCTGCCCTTTCAGGCTTGATGCCGGTAGGAGCATCAGGAGTATGGCAACCCCGACTCCGATGACCTTCCGCGCTGCAATTCTCGGGAAGCTTTTCAGGAAGGCTCCGATACCTGACGAATTCAGAAGCTGCTGAGCCAAGCCATGTCGCTGGTTTCGCGAACTCTACGCGGCCGGCCGGCACAGCACGAGCTGTCCCGGCAGATCTTCGAACGAGGGATTATATCAAGGAAGAACGGCGAACTGCACGGATGGTCTACCTGCTCTGCTGCCCCGCCGCCCCGCTGTCCACCGCGGCGCTATCGGCCACGGCAGTTTCCTCTCTCCCGCCGAGCGGCCGCCGCTGCACCAGCGTCGCCTGCACGGGCGCTCCTTCAGCCAGCCGCTCCTGGCCCCCGGTCACCACGGTCTCCCGGCTCTCGACTCCCTCTTTCACCTCGACAAAGCCAGGGGTCCGCACCCCAAGTTCTACCTGGCGCCGGGTTGCCTTACCATCGGCGACCACCCACACGAAATTCGATCCTTGCAGCGGCAGTACTGCATCTTCGGGGATCACCACTGCACTCGGCCTCACCGCTGTAGCCAGCCGTGCCTCGATGAACATCCCGGCTTGTAGCTCGCCGCGAGGATTGGGCACTCTTGCCTTCACGAGGATGGTGCGGCTGGGGAGCTGAACGATCGGGTCGATGAAGTCGACTTGCCCGGTGAACTCGCGTCCCGGCAGTGCCGCCACGCGGAATGTGACCTCCTGGCCCCGACGCAGCTGTTCGGCGTAGCGCTCAGGCACCTGGAACGTGGCCCGATGAGGCGAGACCGTTTGTAGAGCCGCAAGGCGAGTGCTGGTGGTTACGTAATCCCCCAAACTCACGAAACGCTGGCCCATGACGCCGGAGAACGGAGCCCGGACCACCGTACGATCCAAGCGGACTTTGAGCAGCTCGAGTTGGGCCTCGTTGCTTCGCATGGTGGCCTCGGCACGTTCGAGCTCTGCCTGGGACGAAGCTTTCTGTTTCAGGAGATCACGGGTCCTGTCCAGTGACTGGCGCGCCAGATCACGCTCCGCTTCTACCTGTGCCACTTGAGCTCGAAGCTCGGCGTCATCGATCTTGAACAGCGCCATTCCCTTGCGGACGGGAGATCCCTCCCGGACGAAAATTTCCACCAGGCGGCCTTCGATCTCGGGTCGAAGCTCGATGGACTGCAGCGCCTCTATCTGCCCGGTGGCCTCGATCGCATCGATGACCGTATCTGACCGGGCAACGGCAGCTTCGACCGGCATCGCCGGTGGTCCGCCACCGCCGGGACCGCCGGGATCCCCGCTGCTCTTTCCAGCAGACTCCGCCTTGTTGCAAGCCATTACAGCGGTCAGCAACAGCACTGTCGCATGCATCGATCTCACGGGGCGTCCTTGTTCGTGAAGAGTCTTCGTCCGAGTATCGCTTCGAGTTGGGCCAGGGCGAGCCTGGCTTCATAGCGGGCCCGGATCAGGTCGGCCTCTGCTTGCGCCAGGTTAACCTGGGCATCCAGCAGGTCCAGAATGGTGCTCGCCCCCGATCGATAACGCAGCTCCTGCATTCGGTAGGTTTGAGTCGCCACAGCGACCCCCACCAATGCAAGGTTGACCGATGCGCTGCTGGTCTGGTAGTCGTGATAGGACGTGGTTACATCCCGGCGGACCACACGCTCCAGATCCTCCCGTATGGCGCGGGTCACATCGCGATTGACCCGCGCCCTGGTGACCTCGATCTCCCGCTCGCCATTGTTCCAGAGCGGGAACGACAGGCTGAACGTGACCGAGTTCACGTTGGAGGCGCTGGGAAAAATCTCGGTATCATACCGCTGGTGTACTCCGCCGACGCTGAGAACAGGGAGGTAATCCCCTCGTTGGGCCCGAAGCGCCGCTTCGGCGGAATTCTCGTTGGCGCGGGCGGCGCGATACTGGGGGCCCTGATCCAGCGCTATCCGTAGCGCCTCCGGAAGGCTGATCGGGAGCCCGGAAGGCAGCGAGTCCGACGGGACGGCGTCCACCGGTCCGGAGGCGCCGACTCGCCGGCCGAGCTCCAGTTGCGCGGTACGCAGGGCGTTTTGCTGCCGCAGTGCCTCGAGCTACGAACGGGTGAGCTCGAGAACCAATTGTAATGAGTCGGTCTGAACAGCCGCACCCGAAGACACCCGCGCGCGTGCAATCCCGAGACCTTCCCGTGCCCTCCTCACTCGCTCTGCCGTGACCCGGGTGAGCTCCTGATTGACGAGCACGTCGTAATAGCTCGACTCCGTCTCCAGGGCTGCGCGGAAGCGCTGCTCCAGCTCACCGGCTTCCGCGCTGGCAATCTCCGCCTTCGTGCGGGAGAGCTCGGTGAACTTCCGCAGGCTGAAGATCTCGTAGTTGGCGCTGGCCCGCCCCACGACCAGCGTGCTGGTGGGGTTGGCTGGATCGGCCGGGTTGAAGAAACTCTGCGAGTACCGGGTCTGGTCCAGCCCGAGTTCCAGCGACGGTACGAAGAAGGCCAGCATTGCTGCTCTGCGGCCCCACTCCGCGTCGTCGATCTGCCCCAGGGCGCGCACGTACTCGGGATCGAATCTCGTGGCGCGGCGGAGCGCCTCACTCAGAGTGATGCGCGGCAGGGAGTCGGACGCCGGGACTGAATCGGGCGGGGTCACCGGAGTGGACTGAAGCGCCAGCAGCAACAGCAGCATCACTCCGCCTCCGCCCCTGCAAGGGTACTGCGGGTGCTCTCAGCCCGAACCTTCCTGCGCTGGAAGAGGCGGTCGAATATCACATAGACGGCGGGCACGACGTAGAGTGTGAGCAGGGTGGAGAAGATGAGTCCGCCCACAATGGCATAGCCCAGCGGCCGCCGACTCAGCGACCCTGCTCCGAGACCGAGAGCGATCGGGAGCGCGCCGGCCACAGTAGCCACCGACGTCATGAGAATGGGCCGGAGCCGGATCCGGCCGGCCTCCTGGGCCGCAGCCAGGGTGTCCAGACCGCGTTCCTTGAGCTGGTTGATGTACTCCACCAGGAGAATCGAATTCTTGGTGACCAGCCCAATCAGGAGGATCATTCCGATCTGGCTGTACACGTTCAGGGTGGAGCCGGCCAGCTTGAGCGTCAGGAGCGCGCCGGTGACGGCGAGCGGGACGGCCAGTAGGACGGTAAAAGGATGCACCAGGGACTCGAATTGGCTGGCCAGAACCATGAACACGACGACGAGGGCGAGCAGAAACGCGAAATACAGGGCGGCTCCACTTTCCTCCAGCTCCCGCGACTCACCGGCAAGCGCCGTGCTACTGCCCTGAGGCAGCACCTCATTGGCAATGGTCGAGAGGGAGTCGAGCGCCTCCCCCAGGGTGAATCCGGGAGCCAGGCTTGCCGTTATGGTTGCCGAGCGTACCCGCTGAAAGTGGTTCAACGCGCGGGGTCCCACCCCTTCCTGAACGCTGGCAAGCGCCTCCAGCTTCACCAACTCATCGTTTCGGCCCCGGACGTAGAGCCCCGTCATGTCGCTCGGAGTCGCGCGTGCCCTCGGGTCGAGTTGGACGATAACGTCGTATTGCTTGTTGGCGCGGGTGAAGGTTCCCGTCTCGCTGCCGCCCAGAAGCACCTGCAGGGTGGTCGCTACATCGGACACGGCAACGCCGAGGTCTTCGGCCCGGTCTCGGTCGAAGCTCACGGTGAGCTGCGGCTTGTTGACGCGGAGATCGCTGTCCACATTGATCAAGCCGGGGATCTGCCTGGCCCGGGCAAGCAAAGTGTCGTTCCCCTTCGCAAGCAAGTCGAAATCAGGGTGCTGGATGACGAAATTCACCGGGCTACCCCACCCGAAGGCCGGAGGATTGTTGGCGAACGCGAAGACGCCCGGGATGGTGAAGTACTGACCCTGCACCTCATTCACGACTTCCATCACCGATCGGTCGCGAGCCGACCAGTCCTCCAGCATGGTGAAGATGATTCCCCGGCTGACCCCTTGTCCGATGTTCACCACACTGAAGAAGCTGCTGACGTCTTTGGTCCTGGAGAGGATTGCCTCGGCCCGCCGCTGATACTCGTCGGTATACGCCAGCGAGGACCCCTCCGGAGCGATGATAAAGGTCAGGAACCAGCCCCGATCCTCCGCCGGGACGAACTCACGCTTGAGCGAGCGGAACACCAACACGGCGCTCACCATTACCACCGCCGCGATGCCTACCACGATGAATCGGTGGGTTAGCGCCAGTGCCAGCGTGCGCGCGTAACCACCTGCAAGCCGGTTGAAACCGTTCTCGAGAATCCGATACAGCGTTCCGTGACGAGGTGGGACACGAAGGATCTTGGCGCACAGCATCGGGGTCAGGGTAAGCGCCACAAAGCCGGATATGATGACCGAGCCCGCTACCGCGACACCGAATTCATTGAACAGCCTTCCGGTAGATCCCTTGAGGAAGGCAAGGGGAGTGAAAACCGCCACCAGTGCGATCGTGGTGGAGAGCACGGCAAAGCCGATTTCCCGGGTGCCGTTGATCGCCGCCTCTTCGGGGGACTCGTGCAGCTCTTCCTGATGCCGGTAGGCGTTCTCCAATACGATGATCGCGTCATCGACCACGATACCGATGGCGAGGGTGAGCGCGAGCAGGGTGAAGTTGTTGATCGAGAAGCCCATGAAGTACATGATCGCGAACGCGGCTACGATAGAGGTAGGGATCGCGAGGCCAGGGATGATCGTGGCGCGGAGATTCCGGAGGAAGAGGAAGATGATGACCACGACCAGCAAGGCGGCGATCAGCAGGGTCTCCTCAGCCTCCTTGATAGAACGCTTGACGAATATCGATTGGTCGAATCCGATGTTTAACGTGACTCCGGGAGGGAGCGATGCCTGGATCCTGGGAAGCTCGGCGTTGATAGCGTCCGATACCGCGATGATGTTCGACTTGGATTGCCGAACGACACCGATGGCAATCGACTGAATTCCCTTAAAGCGCAACGCACTCCGTTCATCCTCCGGACCCAGCTCTACTCGACCCAGGTCCCTGAGCTTGACCAGGGCGCCCCCCGTATTGCTGACCACCAGGTTGCCGAACTCTTCCGGAGTCTTGAGCTCGCCGAGAGAGCGCACGGTGAACTCGCGCCGCGTCGACTCGATGCGCCCCGCCGGCACCTCCACATTCCGGGTTCGAATGGCCTCCTGGACGTCCTGAACCGTAATTCCTCTGGCGGAAAGCTCGGCGGCGGAGAGCCACACCCGCATGGAAAATCGGCGCTCGCCGAAGATTCTGGCTTGCCCCACGCCGGGGAGTGTCTGCAGCCGGCTTTTGACCAGCCGGTCACCAATGTCGGAGAGCTGGAGGAGGTCGTAGTTCGCCCCGGACAGCGCCAGCCAGAAGAAGGGCTGCGCATCGGCATCCTGTTTGGCAACTACCGGTTCTTCGACATCCTCCGGCAGTCGCCCGCGGATACGGGCGACCTTGTCCCGGGTATCCTGAGCCGCGGCTTCGACACCCCGCTCGAGGTTGAACTCCAGCGTGATGTTGCTGACTCCTTCACCGCTGGAGCTGGTGAGGGTACGGAGCCCCTCGACCGTGCTCAGCTCCTCCTCCAGGATATCCGTCACTGCGGATTCGACCACCTGGGGATTGGCACCGGGGAGCACCGTCGTGACCGATACGATTGGAGCATCCACGTCGGGGAACTCGCGGACGGCGAGCTCAGTGTAGCCGATGGCGCCGAACAGCACGAGCGCGAGGCTCAGCATGCTGGCGAGCACCGGGCGCCGGATGGAGAGGTCCGAAAGCTTCATCGCTCGGCCCCACAGTCAGTAGTAGCAGTGCATACTTCGGAAGC
>DATFFX010000003.1:0-3532 GCA_035249825.1 Gemmatimonadales bacterium
TTACACCATCGACGGTGATCGAGCCCAGCGGGAGAGCGATGCTCGCCAGCTCTGCTGGGACTTGCAGATTCAGTAAGCGGCCAGTCTCGTTCTCGATGACCTGAACCACTCTACCAATTCCGTCGACATGCCCCTGGACCATATGCCCACCCAGGCGGTCACCTACCCGAAGGGCACGCTCCAGGTTGACCCGCCGGCCCTTTCCGTAATGACCGAAACAGGTGCGACCCAGCGTGGTGGGAACCACATGAACGCGGAACTGCCTCGCGGTGGCGGCTTCCACCGTCAAGCAGGCTCCATCCACGGCCACGCTTTCTCCCGGCTCAACGTCCGGGTAGGGGCCCTCGATGCTGATGTCGAGGCCCTCTGCCCGGGAGCTCGTGTCCAGCACCGTCCCTGTTCCGGTAACCATCCCGGTGAACATCAGCGTCGATCCAGAACCAGAAGGGTGTCATCGCCCAGAGGGCGGCGCTCCACCACCCTCCAGCGCTCCGCTTCGTCCAAGCCGCGGGTGGGGAGGCCCGCCAGACCAGGAACTCCACCCTCCCCGAGCCAAATCGGAGACTGCAGCCAGTAATACCGGTCAACCAGCCCCGCCGCCAGGAGAGCTCCAGCCAGCTGCCCTCCGCCCTCGACCAGCAGGGATCCTATGCCCTGCCCGCGAAGGGACCCCAATGCAGCCGCGAGACTGGCGGCCCTGATGACGCTCGCCCCCATCGATTCGAGGCGCTTCACGCGCGCCTGATCAGCATCCGGTGCAACCACAACCACTGTGGGGGTCTCGTTGGCAGTCCGGAGAAGAGTCAGGTTGGGACTGAGATCAGCAATGCGGTCGAATACCACTCGGCGGGGAGGCATTCTGGGACTGACTGGGCCTCGGACGGTCAGGGCCGGGTCATCCAGCCGCGCGGTCCGGCCACCCACCGCAATGGCATCGAATCCGGCGCGTAGCCACTGCACATACTCACGGGATGCGACGCCGGAAATCCAGCGGGACCGGCCGAATGCGTCAGCGATGCGGCCATCCAGCGTAGTGGCGAGCTTGAGGGCGATGAACGGCCGACCAGGTTCTCGTAATGCATGAAGGAACCTGGCATTGAGCGTTGCGGCGCCTTCACTTAGCGGGCCGAACACGACTTCGATCCCAGCTTCGCGGAGGCGCTCGCACCCACCAGCGGCCAGCGGATTGGGATCTCGCATGGCGGCGACTACCCGGGCAATTCCCGCCTGAATGATCGCGTCAGTGCAGGGGGGCTGCTTTCCATGGTGGGTGCAGGGCTCGAGGCTCACGACCAGGGTAGCACCGCGAGCGCGCTCACCCGCTTCCGCCAGCGCAACGGTCTCGGCGTGTCGATCGCCGTATTCCGGGTGCCAGCCCTCCCCGACCGGTTCGCCATCCTTGAGCACTACTGCCCCGACGAGCGGGTCCTCGTGAACCTTTCCCCAGCCGCGCAGAGCGAGTTCGAGTGCACGGCTCATCGCCTCCTGCTCGTTCACGGACGCTAGAACCCCAATCGGAGACCGAAGCCGGCGAAGAACTTTCCCTTGGTAGTGTCAAAGTCCTCGAAGCTGGTACTCAGCTCCTGATCCCTGCCGCCCTGGTATCCAACTTCCCCGGTAAGCCGCAGGACCGACAGGCTCATGCCGGCATTGAGAAAGCCGAGCACGCGGGAGTTGTCGAGTTCGACCGGGAGGTTCGGCTGAGTGACCCCGGTGATCGGATCGCGGAACCGAATGAGGGCATCGCCGGAGTACTTATCCCACCCGAGGCCCGCCGCCATGTCGAATACCAGGACCTTCCTGCTGGCTATCAGACGCAGATTGGTGGCGTGGAGGTCCACGTTATAGCTGAACCGGTCTCCGGTTGACACATCGCCATAGCTGATCCGGGGAATATCCCGTCTCATGACGCTGACCGACACCGCAGGCAGGGGTCCAAGCTCGCGCAGCAGACCGACTCGTGCACCGTATCCAAGACCCAGTGCGATGTCCCCAAGTCTTCGGGCCCCGGCATTCACCGTGAAGTTGTCGATGGGATCGGTCGGGAGGAGCTGCGCCGACGCAAGCAGGTCAATCGCGAGCAGTCCGGACGGCATACCCCGGTAAATACCGATGGCGCCCTCGATCAAGGGGGCAGGTGCCCAGACCTTGTCGCCGGCGGGTACGGCGGAGCTGCTGCCGTTGTAGGCCAGATCGGGAAGCACTACTTCGACCGCGTTGACTCGCAATGTGAACGACGCGTGGCCCAGGCCGCCCATGGTTGCGGCTGAGCCGATCGTCGGGTTCCCGCCGCTCACCAGCACGCCGATGACAGGGTGAAATGCCCGAGTACCGTCCACCGCAGCGGAACAGACGCGCTCCGCGTTGGATACGTACGCGGCGCACTCGGGCGCCTGGGCAAGAAGAGGCATGCTCGCTGCGAGGACCAGGAAACTCGCGACGAGAGGCGGGCTAGCGCGCATAGCGTTCTCCGTCAGGGACGGGCGAACCGCACCTGGCGGCTGCCGCGAACGATCTCGCCCATGATCCAGGTGGGAATGCCTTCGGCGGACGCGGCGCCCTCGGCAGTTGTCGCGGCATCTGGAGGTAGAACGGCGATGAGGCCCACCCCGAGATTGAATACGTTGCGCATTTCATCGGTGGACACACCCCCGGCCTCTTGAAGCGTCGTGAAAAGAGGCGGGAGCTCCCAGGCGTCAGGATCCACCAATGCAGAGCAGTCCGCAGGCAAAATCCGCACCAGGTTACCTCCGATTCCTCCTCCGGTGATGTGCGCCAGGCCATGCATTCGGTCCAGCACCGGCGCCACGCTCTGGTAGTAGCTCTGGTGCTTGGCAAGGAGCGCATCGGCCACAGTGCGGCCGGTTGCGCCCAGCCGATCCTCCAACTTCAAATTCATCCGGTCGAACACAATGCGACGAGCGAGTGTGTAGCCATTGGTATGTAACCCGGTGGAGGCATACCCCAGCAGAACATCGCCCGGCGTGATCGCGTCACCGTGAATCGCTTGATCCTCTTCGACCACGCCCACGATAGTTCCAGCGAGGTCGAATGTGCCGGCCTGGTACAGCCCCGGCATCTGCGCCGTTTCGCCGCCGGCAAGCGCCATGTCGTGAGCCCGGCAGCCGCGCGCGATGCCCTCGACGATTCCGGCAATCTGCTCCACCCCAAGCGCCGACCCCGCGATGTAGTCCATGAATGCAACCGGCACCGCGCCGTGCACCAGGATGTCGTTCACCGAGTGATTGACGAGGTCCTCTCCGACCGTGTCGAAACGACCAGCCTGGAGTGCCACCAACACCTTGGTACCGACGCCGTCGGTGCTGAGGACCAGTAACGGCTTGCGCATGCCTGGTGGAATGCGCACCATGCCGCCGAACGCCCCGACTCTGCCGGCCGAGAGGGCCGTGCGGGTTCCCGACACCAGTTCACCGATCCGGGCCTTCGCCGCTTCGGCGAGGTCGAGGTCGACCCCGGCCGCGGCATACTCACCGGGCTCTCCGGCATCCTGGTGCGATCCGGCTGTCTGGCT
>DATFFX010000004.1:0-4409 GCA_035249825.1 Gemmatimonadales bacterium
AAAGAGCAGAACCAGTGCTACCGCGGCCACGGTCTTGCCGATCATGATGATCGCCGTCGTCGCGAGGACCAATAGCGGCTCCTGCACCAGCACATCAGGATCGAACAGCATGCCGACAGACACGAAGAAGAGCACCGAGAAGGCATCACGCAGCGGCAACGACTCCTGTGCGGCGCGATGACTCAAGGATGACTCTCGCATCATCATGCCGGCGAAGAAGGCGCCCAGCGCGAAGGAGACGTTGAACAGCTCTGCCGCCAGGTATGCCACCCCGACCGCGGCGGAGATGATGGCGAGCGTAAAGAGCTCGCGCGATCCGGTGCGCGCCACGGCCCAGAGCAAGGGTGGGAGCATTCGCCGGCCTGCGATGAGCATGATTGCCAGGAACGCCGCGATCTGCGCGAGCGTGACCAGAAGGTCGCTTCCTGCCGAGCGCGGTGAAGCCTGGCTTTCAATCGCTGTTCCGCCGAGCATCTCGGCCATGGCGGGCAACAGCACCAGAATCACCACCATCACCAGGTCTTCGACGATCAGCCACCCCACCGCGATCTGCCCGTTCACGGTGTTGAGTACTCCCCGCGCCTCGAGGGCCCGCAGCAGCACGACGGTACTGGCGACTGACAGCGACAGTCCGAACACCAGAGCGCTACCGAGGCTCCACCCCCACCACATCGCTGTTCCCGCGCCCAACGCCGTCGCCACCAGGGTCTGTACGATGGCGCCTGGAATCGCGATGCCCCGGACCGCGAACAGGTCGGCGAGTGAGAAGTGCAGCCCGACTCCGAACATCATTAGCATGACACCGATTTCGGCCAGCTGGCCCGCGAGCCTCACGTCGGCGACGAAGCCCGGCGTGGCTGGGCCTATGATGATTCCGGCGACCAGGTATCCCACGAGCGGCGGCAGCTTGAGGCGGGCGGCGAGAAAGCCCATGATCAGGGCGAGACCCAAGCCTGCGGCGATCGTGGTGATGAGGCTTATACCATGTGGCATAATTCAACTTATCGCACGGCGACGTTCGCTGGCAGTTGGATGATGTCTATCAGCTTTACGGTCGTCCTGCTGCTGGTACATGTCGGGCAGCCGTTGGTGGAGAACTACGACCCGGAGGCTTTCAGTCGATGCACTGAGCGGGGGTTGTGAGCTTCGTGGCAGGTAATTTATCGACAGGCTTGGTTGGCGGCTCAGGATCTGGTGTACCGTCGGGCTGCGGCTCCGGCGTAGGTAGATTCGACCGGCGGCTGGGACCGCTGGGCTCGGGAAGGGCTCAGGAATGGTTCGCTAGTCGAGGTTCTCCTGTATGAACCGCGGGCTGAGATGCACGTCCACCTGAACCAGGGGCAGATCGCCGATGCAGCGGAACCCGTGGATCTCCCCGGCCTTGATGACGAGGATGTCGCCGGCTCCGGCCTCGAACTCCTCGCCGCTGACGGTCCAGAGCCCGCGGCCCTCCCTCACGAACTGGACTTCATCGTAGGGATGACGGTGTGGTCCGGGCCCACGACCCGGCAGGGCACGAAGCAGGAAGACAGAGATATTCACGTCTCCGTTCTCGGCGCCGACGAACTGGTGAGAACTGCCCTGGAACGGCAGATCCTGCTGCCGGATGCGGTACATCCTGGATGTTCCTCTAGCGATCTCGCAGTCGCTTTCGATCCTTCTTGCTCATCTTGCGCCCATGCTTAGCCTCGAACTCGGCCTCGCGGGCCTTACGCTCGCGCCGATCCTCATTGATAGCCTGACCTTGGCTGTCCTTGGGGAGTGTCGAGGGTTGCTCATTCGGTCCGGATGGAGTCCACGGAACCGGAGGATCGTATGCCATATGTACCGTTTTCGCTTTCTGGTTCCCCGACAGACTGCCAGAGCACCTTGAGAATCGAACCCGAAGGCTCAGCGCGATGGGATTATGTTCGAGTGCCGGGCAATCAGTCGCCAGCCGCCCGACTCCTTCCGCCAAACATGGGTAAACCGGCGCCTCACGATTTGCCCTGCCAACGGTGCCTTTCCGATCGGCCTCACCGTTTCCGCCCCCATGACAATGGCGAGGTCTCCATCAATCCGGACATGTTCAATGGTTGACTCGAAGGAGGAATAATTGATTACTCCCTGCCGCAGCAGATCGAAAACGACGTGCCGATTGGGCGACACGCGATTTGCCGGCGCGTTCACCATGAAGTTCTCAGACCAGACTTGCATGAGAGCGAGGGTGTCCCGGTTGAGCACGCCTGACTTGCCTCGCTCCTCGAGCAAGCGGATGGCGGCTTCGTCATCCGATGCGGACCCTTGCCCCTGAGCGATTGTTACACCACCGCTGAAGGCGAGAATACTCAGCAGGAGAGACGTTTTCGTTGTCATTGATTGCCTCGAGTGAGGATATGCCATGGTTGGTTCGCCCTGGCTCGGGATTTCAAGATGTGTAGTGCTCTGCGACTCGTCTAGCGCTCGGGCTACGGCTGTACTGCGTACACCGCGGTGACAAGCAGATCGCGTGTGTCGAGGCCAACTCCTCACCGATGGGTCGAAGACCTGCCGGTGGAATCCGATGTCTAATCACTGAGCGAGAATGTATCTGCCAGCTCAGGTGATGGACCACGAAACCGGAACCCCCAGGAAGCGTCTGTATCGCGTCACTGCCTGAGTCAGCGAACGCCGCTGGGTAGCAGTGAGCCGTCTCAGCGGCGTCACCTCCACCATGAAGCCGTTCGCCGCGGCGATCGCTCTCCAGGTGCCCGTCACCTGCCCGGCGATCACCAGCGCGTTCAAAAAGCCGCCGAGCACGTAGGCAGGGCGGGGCACCGCCTGATGATCCCGATATGCGACCAGGAATTCGTCGTATACGGGGAGGAGATGAACATCGATCTTGCGGCCGCGGTGGATGCCGCCTGTTCGCCCGATGGTCCAGTACGTGGTGCCGTCCACCTCATGGGACTTGGCGCCACTCATCTCCACGCCACGTCTGGCTTCGATTGTCCTGAGTCCTGACCACCACACGAAGTCCCGGATAGTGGCGGGACCATGGCTTCGAAAGTACCGGCGGGTCAGCTCGGCGAGCGCCTCCTCCCGCGGCAGGCTCCGAGCTGCAGGCGCGCGATCGGCGAGCAGCGCATAGGTAAGCTGCTTGCCGCGGCGTGGGCCGCTGCAGATGACTCCTTCCAACTCGGCGTACATGGCAATATGCGCCAGCTCCATAGGTTTGCTCGGTAAACCGGCGCGATCGAGCTGGGCGCCGAGCTCCCTGCGGGTGAGATATCGACCATCGCCGAGTGCCCGCTCGATGACACTGGTGGCGCGAGTCATTACGTCTGCGTCGAGGCCGAGCTGGATATCGTAGGTGGACATTCGGCGATGCACCTGGGGCGCAGTGAGCTCCAGCATCCACCGGATATCGGCCGCAGCGACGAAATGCCAGGTGGGGCGGAGCAGGTGGGTGCGCAGGATACGGCCCTGGTCAATGGCCCGCTCGATTGCCTTATCAGTCGTGCCCGCCGAGCGAAGGCCGAGCGCCCATTTCGCCGGGCCGTACTCCTGGGCCTGAACCGCACCCAGCCAGGCGACCAGCTTCTCCGGACCGCGAGGCCCGGGCCGTGTGACCCGCTGGTTGAGGAGTCTCTGATCCGCAATCGGCACCGTACTCTCACTCTCCTGACTCGGAGCCGGGGCGCCCACCAGGGGTCACTCAGCGACTGCGTAGAGCCTGCCCTGAGCCTGCGAAGGGATCGCTTCATGAGACGTCACAATCGCGATCTCGAACGCACGTCTCATTGGACGATCCCTCGCATCCGCCGGGATGACGCGCGAGTGCTACCGCCGCCCGCTCACCTCTCACTTCTCACTTCTCACCTCTCACCTCTCACCTCTCACCTCTCCTTCCGATACATCCGCATCGCAATGGGTGCGGCCACCGCCACGATGATTGCAGACGCCACCAGCACCCACATCACATCATTCCCCGCAGCCCTTCCATGCATCAGACTGCGCGACGCGTTCGCCAGATAGGTCACCGGGTTCCGACCCACCACCGCCTGGAGCCAGGCGGGCATGGTCGATAGCTCCACGAAGATGTTGCTCGCGAACGTGAGCGGCATCAGAAAGATGAAGCTGGTGGTCATCACCGACTCCGGCGTCCGCACCAGCATGCCGACGATGATCCAGAGCCAGGACAACGCAAAGGCGAACACGAGCACCAGCGCCACCGCCAGGAGCACGCCCACCACACCCCCCTCTGGCCGGAACCCGAGGATGAATCCCATGGCCAGAATCAGGGTCGAGGCGACTGAATAGCGGAACAGGTCGCCGGCGAGGGCGCCGAGCAGGGGAGCAGGCTGCCACATGGGGAGCGAGCGGAACCGGTCGAACAGGCCCTTGTGGATATCGGTGTTGAGCCCCATGCCGGTGTAGACGGTGATGAA
>DATFFX010000005.1:0-3377 GCA_035249825.1 Gemmatimonadales bacterium
GCCGGCATGCGCGGCGCCTCAGCGCGCATCATCGATGCGCTTCCGGCGCTCGGTGGCCAGCTCATGGCCTTGTATCCTGAGAAATACATTTTCGACGTTGCCGGCTTTCCTAAGGTCCTCGCAAAGGATCTCGTTCGCGACATGGCTACCCAGGCGCTTCAGTTCGGCGCCACGACGCACCTGGGCCAGGTAGTCACAGGGCTTCGCAGGATAGACGAGAACGGCTCCAGCCATTTCGTCCTGGAGACCAGCGAAGACGATTACCCCACGAAAACCATCATTATTGCGGCCGGGATCGGGGCGTTCGAAGCGCGCAGGCTCGGAATCGAGGGAGAGGATCAGTTCGAGGAAAAGGGTCTCTACTTCAAGGTCCTCGATCCCAGGCAGTTCGAGGGTAAGCGCGTATTGCTCGTCGGGGGCGGCGATTCAGCGTTCGACTGGGCTGTGAACCTTCAGGGCATAGCCAGGTCCATCACCTTGATTCACCGGAGGGAGGGCTTCCGGGCACATCAGGCGACGATCAATCAGGTGCAGGAATTCCAGCGCTGCGGTCAGTGTGATCTGCGGACGTTCTGGGAGGTAAAGGCGCTGCACGGCAATGGCCGAGTGGAGCGGGTGACAATCCACAACAGCAAGACGAAGGAAGAGGAGACACTGGAGGTCGATGCCGTGATTCCCCTACTCGGATTCCACTCGGACCTGGGCGCGATCAAGGAATGGGGACTGGAGACCGAGAAAGCCGATATCAAGGTCGACCAGGTCATGGCCACCAATGTTCCCGGAATTTATGCCGCGGGCGACATTACGAGCTATCCAGGCAAGCTCAAGTTGATTGCGACCGGAGCGGGTGAGGCGTGTATTGCCGTGAACAACGCGGTGCACTGGATCAACCCGAAGGCCAAGGTGAATCCAGGGCACTCGTCGAACATGGCGCTTTTCGGGCAGAAAGACGACTGAAGAAGCTATGAGCCTTGAGCTATGAGCTAGAGAGCTTGTAGTAACGGCTCATAGCCCATAGCTCATAGCCATTGCCACACTCAAAGCATCGCCAACTTTACCGACCCCCGATTCTCCCCATCTCTACGACCAGACTGTCAATCGCAGCAAGGATGGCTCGGCTGGGCTGGGCGTGGTGGTTGGCCTGAACCGAGAACATCATCGCTCTCCCGCCGCCCAGCTCGATGAAGCCTGAGAGACTATTCACGCGAGAAATGCTACCGGTCTTGGCCCGAACCCGACCTGCGAGCGGGGTTCCAACAAAGCGCGTCTTGAGGGATCCAGTTGCACCAGCCACAGGAAGGCCGCCGGCGAACGTGGCGTACCTTGGATGCCGCCGCATATAGCGCAGCAGCTGGGTGAAGGCGAGTGGGCTGATGAGGTTCGAACTGGACAGCCCTGACGCATCGCTCAACGAGATCTGAGTGGAATCGACCCGAACCGAATCGATCAGGAATCGCCGTTCCACTTCCAGCCCATCCGGCCACGAGCCGCCCCGTCCAAACTGTTTGCCAAGCTGCTTCAGGAGCATCTCGGCAAACCAATTCTGACTGGTATTGAGGACAGGAAAAATCCAGTCGCGAATCGGGCGAGAGGAGACCTCCGCCAGCGGAGCTCTCGTTCTCAGGCCGGCATGAAGGGTAGAATCGGTGGTGGACCGCGTGGTGCCGGTAACCGCTATGCCCGCGTCAGCCATGGCCTGCCGCAGTGCCCTCGCGGCGTAGAGGTTCGGGTCCGGCAGGGCAAAGGATTCCTTTCGCGGTGGGTTATCGAGAGCAACGGTTCCTTCGGCCCAGATCTCCAGCGTTCCCGGGTGACGGAAGAAACGGTCACCTATATCCGATTCTCCCCCGGCTGGAACAGTGACCGTACGATTCTCGAAGGCCACATCGCCCAGGTCGGGCGTCATCGTGATGGCGGCGGGAGCTCCGGCGGCGGGGCCGGCCTGCCAGGTGAAGTCGACACTGTTGTCGTTGAAGCCCAGCCCTGACACCGGTGCGGCGTACCACCAATTGAGATCGAATTGCTCCCAGTTGGGGTGCACCAGGGTCGACTCGAAGTAACTGCCATCCCCTATCACGTCCCCCTGAACCACCTGGACGCCCTTCGCCCGGAGCGAGTCGGCCAGCTGACGCATCCGGAAGAACGGGTCGGTATCGCATACCCCGGGCAGGGTTGAATCTGTGGCGTAGCAGCGGCGGTCCATCGTGGGATCGCCGCGACCGTATAGCACGAGGTTTCCCAGAAGTACCCCGCCAACGACCGGGCCTCCGTAAACGCTGGTCTTCACTCGCCAATCGGGTGGAAGCAGAGCCGATGCCACCGCTGCTACCACGAGCTTCGTATTGCTGGCAGGGATGAAGAGGCGATCTGCGTTGCGGCTGTAGAGCAGCCGGCCCTTGTCATCCGACAGGGCGACGCCCCACAGCTGCCGGTTGAACGGCGGCCGATCCAGGCGGGCGTCGAGGCGCCTGGCGAGAGACTGAGCGGGAAGGGCGGGAGGGGCGGGAAGAACGGGAAGAATCACTAGGCACAACACCACGCGCAGAATGCGGGAGCTAGCTGATGAACCAGGTTTCCCGCCTTTCCCGTCCTTCCCGCCTTTGCCGTCAATCATACGCCACCCTGGGATCCACTCGCGCGTACAGCAGGTCGGTCAGGAGGTTCACCATGACGAACACCAGGCTGAGGAACAGGATACTTCCCTGGATCGCGGGCAGGTCACGTTTGTCGATCGCCGTAAGGACGTAGCGGCCGACGCCGGGCCAGGAGAAGATCGTCTCCGTCAGAATCGAGCCTGTGAGATAGCTGCCGAAGTCGAGACCAAGGACGGTGACAACCGGCAGGAGAGCGTTCCGGAAGCCGTGAGAAAGGATGACACGTCCCTGACTCAACCCCTTGGCCCGGGCGGTCCGAATGAAATCACTCTGCAGTACCTCCTGCATCGCCGCGCGCGTCATGCGTGAGAGAAAGGCCACAGAACGCATGCCGAGAGTGACGGCCGGCAGAATCAGATAAATGGGATTGGCGGAGCCGGATGGTGGAAGCCACCGCAGGTTGACGGCAAAGACGAGAATGAGGATCAGGCCGACCCAGTACACCGGAAACGATACGCCGAGGTACGCTGCAAAGGTGGCCAGCCTGTCGGTCCAGGAGCCCGGGCGCCACGCGCCATAGATGCCGACCGAAATGCCGATCACGGCGGCGAACAACATGGCCGCGCCGGCCAGGCGGAGTGTGGCCGGAAAGCGCTCGAGCAAATCGTCTACGATCGGACGCCGAGTGATATAGCTGGTGCCCAGGTCGCCGCGAAGCACCCCGCCCAGATAATGCCCGAACTGCTTATGCAGTGGATCATCGAGCTTCAACTCCGCCCGAAG
>DATFFX010000006.1:0-4752 GCA_035249825.1 Gemmatimonadales bacterium
CTTCCCGGCGCCTTCTCCGGCTCCGTCTGCGGCCGCGGCTTGAGCGGCAATCCCGTATCGACCATTGGATTCGAGCGGCGTCACAATAAGGCGTTCGGTATACTGGATCGCGAAGACTTCGTCGCGTACATGCTGCGTGACACCCCGCCGCGCCCTCCCGACGCAGCCCGGTTTCGGGCAGAAAACCTGGGACTCCCACAGCAGGCCGAGTAGCGATGACCGCGGACGCGGTTCCCCAGAGCTTACTCACGGCGAACTCGAAGGGCAGGGCCCCCGCACTTGGCCTCCGCGCAAACTGGCGCCAGTTCTGGCTCCTCGTCCTGGTGAACGCGTTCGTTGGGGCGATGGTGGGGCTCGAGCGCACGGTGATCCCTCTCCTCGCCGAGCGCGACTTCGGGGTCGCCTCGTGGAGTGCGGCGCTCTCGTTCATTGCCGCTTTTGGCATAGTCAAAGCGGTGACCAATTTCGCGGCCGGCGGGCTGGCTGACCGGTTCGGCCGCAAGCACGTGCTGCTGGCAGGGTGGGTCGCGGGACTCCCGGTGCCTTTGCTCGTGATCTGGGCGCCCACATGGGCTTGGGTCGTGGCGGCTAATGTGCTCCTCGGCGTCAACCAGGGGCTCGCCTGGTCTACGACGGTAATCATGAAGATCGATCTCGTCGGCCCCGATCAGCGCGGTCGCGCCATGGGGCTCAACGAGTTCGCCGGCTATCTCGCAGTCGCACTTTCGGCGCTCGGGACCGGGCTGATTGCCGAGCGCTTCGGTCTTCGCCCAGAGCCGTTCTATCTCGGCATTGCCGTTGCCGCGCTGGGCCTCACGATCACGATGCTGTTCGTGCGGGACACCACTGCGCACGTGGTGCACGAGAGCTCGACCCACCGGGTCAGGGATGAAAAGTCGCCAGGAGTGAGGGGGCTCTTTGTGGATGCGAGCTGGCGCAACCCGGCGCTCTTCTCGGCTTCCCAGGCAGGGCTCGTGAATAATTTGAACGATGGCCTTGCGTGGGGACTCTTCCCCTTGTTCTTCGCGGCGGGCGGGCTTTCGATCCGAGAAATCGGACTCCTCGCTTTTACGTACCCGGCCGTCTGGGGTTTGGCGCAGCTCTGGACTGGCGCGCTCTCCGACCGATGGGGTCGGAAGTGGCTGATCGCCGGCGGCATGCTCCTGCAGGGAACGGCGTTGCTGATCTTGCCGATGGTGCACGGCCTCAGGAATTGGATCGGCACAGCCGTCTTGCTCGGAGTCGGTACTGCTATGGTGTATCCAACTCTTCTGGCCGCAGTGGGAGACGTGGCCCATCCATCATGGCGCGCCACCGCGGTGGGGATCTACCGATTCTGGCGCGACCTGGGTTACGCGGTGGGGGCATTGCTCGCGGGGGTACTGACTGATGTCTTCGGTATGGCTACGGCAATCGCCGCAGTTGGGGCACTGACCGCCGGGTCCGGGCTCCTTGTCGCACTGCGCATGCCGGAAACACTGGTGGCGCGGCACGTCAGAACAGCGGAGTAAGGGCGCCCGTGAGGATGAGTGCACCACCCCAGATCAAATCGAGGTTGATCCACATCGTTCGCAAGAACCTCAGCCCGAGCTTGTGGTAGACGATCACCGCGACAAGGCCCGTCACCAGCAGATAGCCGCCTGTATGGAAGACCATGGACCACAGGCTCACATCGGTGAAGCCGGACATTGGCATGAGCATCGCATGCGCGGGGTGCCCGGCATGCGCCGTTCCGCCCGTGCTGGCTACGTCACCGGCAAGCAGCGGCAGCACCATCAGTCCAGCCCCATGCGCCGTGGCCATGAGAAATGACCAGCTGGTAAGCCCGCGAAAGCCAACTCGCATTCCACCAGACCGCACGTGCTGGTGCCGGACCAGCCGAACACCTCCCAAACCCAGGAGGGAGCCGCTGACCATCCATTTCAGGACATTGGCCGGCACCACCTGGCCCACTGCTGCTGCCGCAAGGAGGGCCACACCGACGGCTAGTGCATGGCCGAGCGCCAGTGGCGGGAGCGCGCGCCAGACGGCGCGGCTTCGGCCCTCCTGGAGTCCGAGGGCGACGGCGAAGAGCCATCCCATACCGGGATTGATGCCATGCCCTGCCCCGAGTGCCGCGAATGCGAGCCATGACCAAGTCATCGTCCCTCCCGTGTCAGGAGTAGCAGAAGGAGTCAGACGAGGCGTCGCCGCCTTGCAGGCGCACCTGGTGTGGCCGCAGCCCGTGCTCGAACTCGAGCAGGAACGCGGGATCAGCCGTGATGCCGCCCTCCAACCCCACATCGATCTTCGCCATCCACCCCTTAATTCCGTCGGGGTAGAACTGGGCATCCCACGGGGAGTACAGGGAGTTGGTGACGTACGCCCGCCTTCCGTCGCGACTCACCTCTACCATCTGCGGGCCTCCGTTGAGCGGCTTGCCAGGATCCGACGGGTGCGCGCGACGTCGAACGATCCCGCCGAGCTTCACACTGCCGCAGAAGATCGGATTGAACGGGTCGGAGACGTCGTACTGCCGGAGCTCGCCCGTGCCCCAGCATGAGACGTACAGGAATCGGTCGTCGAGCGAGAGATTGATGTCCGTCACGAGCGGCGGCACCGCGCCGAACGGCGCGATGACAGGTGGCAGCAGAGCGGCATCGGCCGACTCGGCCGGGATCTCGATGACCTTGCGCGTCTTCCAGTCGCCGGTGGCTTCCTCCCGATACCACAGGAAAACGGCGCTCGACAGATCGGACAGGCTGATGACCACGCCAACGAACCCGTAAGCTCGGCGCGGGTTGTGAGCCGGCCGCAGCTCGAGCACCATCTGTTGCTCCGCACCGAGATCCAGCTTCTGCGTGTGCTTCCGGGTCTTCATATCCCAGACGTGCAGCGCGTTCCCGTACTTGCCGGCCAGCAGCAGCTCGGGGTTGACGCCGTCCTTCACCATGTTGGGTGTGCCCCACTCGCTGGTGAGCATGGTATCGTGGCCCAGGTGCCAGAAGAAATCGTACGCCAAGTGCTGTGGTCCGCGATCTTTCTCCCACTGTCCCTTCAGCTCAAAAGTCTCATGGTCGAGCATGAAGATTCCCCCCGGGCCGTTGCCGTCCGGCGCGCCGAGTGCGTTCATGTAGATCCCATCGGGACCGCAGTGCACCGTGTGCGGCGCGGCGTAGCCGGTCTTCCGCATGACCTCGTCACCCTCGATCACCTTGATCAAACGGGGACGTCTCGGATCGGGGTGCGTGTCCACGATGTGGATCCGCGAGCTGCCGGTGCCCGGCACCACCAGATAGCGGCGTTCCGTATGCGGGTTGGGAGCGTACCCGCAGAGGTGCGAGCTGCAGGCATTCCATCCGAAGTGATGCAGCTCGTTGCCTCCGTGGGGGAACTCCACCTTACCCACGAGCCGGCCATATCCGGGCGAGCCAGGATCGGTATCGACAACGCCGAGCGCATCCCGCTGACCGTCCTTTTCGGTGGCAAGCAGCGCCACGTACGCCAGGACTTCAGCTGGCGCCTCACCGGCCAACTCCGGCGACGGGTAGAAAGTTGGATCGGGAAGCAGGCGGGCCATGGTTTCCTCCGTGTGGTCAGGGCGCGTTGCCAGGGATGCTGGCCGAGTCGTGGACGCGCCGGTAGTTTGCACCAATGCCCACCTCGTTGCTTGCAGCCCCGGTGGAGAATGCGTGGAGATCACGTGGAGAGGGAACCCGATGGTTTTGGTCTTCGGCGACTGTGAGCTGGATACGCAACGCGGCGAGATCCGCCGGCAGGGCGAGCGGCGCCACGTCGAGCCGCAGGTCTTCGCCCTGCTCTCCTACCTGGTGGAAAACCGCGACCGGCTGGTCTCGAAGGAGGAGCTGCTCGACCGCATCTGGCAGCAACGCTTTGTCACACCTGCCACGCTGAACAGCCGTCTGAAGGCGGCCCGCCGCGCGATCGGCGATGATGGCAAGGAACAGCTGGTCATCCGTACGATCCGGGGCCGCGGGTTCCGATTCGTGGCGCCGGTGACTGTGGGTGAGCTACAGGTGGAAGGCGGGAGCCCATCGGAAGCCGGTGCGCTCGAAGCTGCAGCGGAGGCTACGGGACAGCTCGAGCGGGCAAGGTCGGCATTCGCACGCTCCGTCTGGCGGGAGGCGTACGAGGGCTTCAGCGCCGTAGACACAACAGTCGGGTTAGCGGCGGACGATCTCGAGCGTCTCGCCGAAGCTGCCTGGTGGCTCTCGGATGGAACGGCCTGCGTTCGCGCACGGGAACGGGCCTACCGGCAGTACATCCAGCACGGGCAGGATCGTGCCGCAGCATCAGTCTCGCTTGCGCTGGCAGAAGACTATTTCCATGGATTGGCACGCTCAGTTGGACAAGGATGGCTTCGGCGCGCCGAGCGGCATCTTGAAAGCTTGCCGGTCAGTCGCGAACACGGCTGGTTGTACCGCCTCAAGTTCGTAGTGGCTCTCGAGGCGGAGCGGAAGCCGGAAGAGGCGATGAGGCTCGCGGACAGCGCGCTCGACACCGCTCGACGGTTCGGGGACGGCGATCTCGAAGTTCTGGCGCTCCAGGACAGAGGGCGAGTCCTGGTGGCACTCGGGCGGGTGGCTGAGGGAATGGAGCTCATCGACGAAGCCATGACAGCCGTCATGGCGGGGAGGCTGACCCCGCGCACCATGGGGCGCGCCTACTGCAACATGATCAGCACCTGTGAGCGCCTGGGAGATATCGGCCGTGCGCTGGAGTGGTATGAGGCGGCGTACAGCTGGTGTGAAC
>DATFFX010000007.1:0-2097 GCA_035249825.1 Gemmatimonadales bacterium
CGGGTGGACACCGATGGCCGAATCAGGACCTTGTTTCCTCGCGAGCCGTGGCACCGCACCGACGTACGCGGGGGCAAGACGCTGGAGGTAGCCGACTCCCGCCACCGACCTGCTTTCACCATCGACGATGGACCCGGCATAGGATACCTGGTCGCCATCACCTCCCCACGCCCATTCCAGTACGGCTACATCACCCGCGGCGACTACTGGGACTTTCGATTGATCGACGATGGCCGGCTCAGCGGTGACCCCTACGTTGCGATGACAGACCTTGCCCGGAGAATTGCACCCAATGGCAACTTTCAGTACGACATAGTGCCCTATTACGTAGAACGGAGATATCAATATCCGAGATTCGTCTGTTACGACTGTCATTCATACGCCAGCTATGACGAGTGGAATCCGTACGCAACTTCCTGCGTCCGTTATAGAGTCGTGATCTACGACGATCCGGCTTATTACCCCTACCGCTACAATCGAGGACGGAATGTCGTGCCAGCCCGGCCCTACCGTCCGGCTCCACGCTACGTGTTCAAGGATGCGACGCCAGGCAGTGAGTACGTGACGCGGTTGCGGCAGCGAGAGAGTCATGAGGTACGGCGGGCCGGGATGGATCGCGGCCGCACCAGTGCGGATGTGGGCGGGCCCGGCGCGATCCCGGCTCCCGGTGCGGCCCCGGGAGGTACTCCGGCATATCGAGGCCGCGCCGAGCAGGGGCCGGTGTTGCAACGCGACCTGGAGAAACCACCAGCCCGTACTCCGGCCGGCCGCCGAGCTCAGGGACGAAGGACAGCGGAACGGGAGAGTGAGCCTCCTGAAGGCCTGCGTGCCGTCGAGCGCGAGCCCCGGAAGGTGCCGCCGGTCCAGCGGGGAGCTCGCGACCCCCAGAGTACCGGAGAGCCAGAGCTGCGCCGTCGAAAGCCCTGAGCCTCCTGAAACTGCGATTCCCGCAGGCGCGTAGCGTCAAGCAATGCGATCTCTGTTGCCACTCCTGATCTTCATCGTGCCCCCGCTGCCCGCTCAGGAAAGAACGGCTCTCGCGCGAGCGGCGGCGACCATCACTGCCCGGGATGTCATGAGCCGAATCGGCCTCATTGCCGCGGACTCCATGCAGGGCCGGGCTACACCCAGCCCCGGCCTGGAGCGGACGGCGGAGTACGTAGCCTCCGAGTTCAGGCGGGTCGGATTGACTCCAGCAGGTGAGGACGGCGGGTACCTGCAGCGATTCCGGATCACGCGCTGGATCATCGACAGCTCCAGCTCGGCGCTGGAGCTGACTGCAAAGGGCCGGAGCAGCGTGGCCCGTCTTGGCCGCGATGCGAGATATATAGCCGGAAGAATTCCGGACCAGCCTCTACGAGGGCCGGCCCTGTTGATCAATGCTACCGGCAAGTCGGGTACGCTGCTCGGACCCGATGTAAGGAACCGAGTGGTCCTGCTGCTTACCGACTACTCACGGCCTTTACCCTCGACCTTGAATGACCAGGTCGTCGAACTGGCGCGCGCCGGCCCAACAGCAGTTCTGGTTCTTTCCAATCGGGATTCAGCGACCTTCGCCGAGCGCCTGGTAGCAGCGGCTCGACCTCGGGTGGAACTGGATGCTGAATATGAGCGCGAGAGCGGCGCTCCCGTGCTCGAGCTTCACGAGCGGGCGGTTGGACCAGTGCTGGCGGCGCTGGGCATCGATCCGGTCCGCCTGCGCGCCTCAGGTCAGAGGGAACGACGATCCCTCCCGGCCCTTTCGGTAGAAGTGCGCCTCGCCAGGCGAGTGCTGCAACAGGCCAGAGTCCCGAACGTTGTGGCAACACTCGAGGGCTCAGATCCGCTGCTGAAGAAGGAGTATCTCGTCTACTCTGCCCACATCGACCATATCGGCATCAGCCCCGGTCAGCCCGACAGCGTCAACAACGGCGCTGATGACAACGCATCAGGAGTAGCCGGACTGCTCGAGCTGGCAGAGGCTTTCACCCAACCCGGCATGCGCCCAAAACGGTCAATCATGTTCCTGGCCCCAAGCGCAGAGGAGCCTGGTCTGTTGGGAAGTTCCCACTTCACGGAACATCCTCCGGTGCCGCTGGCCGACATGGTAGCGAACAT
>DATFFX010000008.1:0-4092 GCA_035249825.1 Gemmatimonadales bacterium
ACATCGACGAGGCTGCCCGGGGGACTGAAGGGGTGGGAGATGCGGTGGAACGTGGCGCAACGCGCTTCCTTCTACGTCTTGCCGGATTGCCCAGTCTCCGGCTGGAGGCTCGCAGTCCGCGCTTCACAGTGCGATGAGGAGCCGACGACTAGATGGTTCCGCCCAATGCTCGCAGCGCCTGGTCTCCGTAAAACAGTTTGATGTACTTGGCTTGGGTGACTGACAGGCGGCGAACCGCCCAGGAGAGGTGCACGAAATGCGGCTCGCGTGGGGCCGTCAACGGGTGCATGCCACACTCTTCAGGCAGGTGATTCCCCTTGCGTGTGTTGCAGGAGCTACAGGCGGTCACCACGTTGCTCCACTCGTTGTCACCGCCCCGGGAAAGCGGAATCAGATGATCTCTGGTAAGGCACTCTCGGTGTCTCAGGTCGCCATGGCCCCGATGGCAATACTGGCATCGGTAACTATCGCGAGCAAAGAGGAATGTGTTGGTGACTTGACGGCGGAAGCGGCGGGGAACATGGACGAACTTGACGAGTCGTATGATCGCCGGTTTAGGGAGCGTCAAACGTTCGCTCCGAACGACGTCGCCCGCGTCCGATTCGACGATCTCGGCTTTGCCCTCGATCACCAACCGGAGGGCACGCCGGACCGGGACCATGGTTAGCGGCTCAAACGAGGCGTTCAAGGCCAGACACCGCAAGGGACTTCTCCAAGTACTCGATGGATGGGGAGATGCGGAACCCGAAGAATCGTAATGCGCGGCTCCGGCAGTACGCAAGTGAACTGTCATCGCTCTCCTGACTCCGGTTTCCGGCCTTCGCTCGTGGCACCGTTCTCCCCCCGGAGGGGGCGGGCGCCTCTCGCATTTTCCCGCAACTCGCACCACCAAGCTGAAGTTTCGGCACTTCGAGCCGGCATCTTGAAGGCGGAGGGGATCCCCTCTGCTTACAGTCGGTCAACGGTATCCTCGTCGCTTCCGATCGGCGTCGAGGTCTATTTCACCAGCTTCTGAATCCGGCTGGCGATCTCCTCTCGCAAGCGCTGGCTACGGGTAATCACCAACACCGTGTCGTCTCCCGCGATCGTCCCGATGATCTCAGACCAGCCCGCCTGGTCCAACGCCTCGGTCACGGCTCCGGCAGAGCCGCTGGCGGTTTTCAATACCAGAAAAGGCCCCACCCCGTCCAGGCTGACGAGCAGCGCGGGCAGGACGTGAGCCAGATCCGGGCGTACTGCCGGACGATGCGGATGGGTGTAGTAAGCCCCGCCTTGGGGGTCCGCCAGCTTCGCCAGACCCAGTTCGCGTATGTCGCGCGAAAGTGTCGCCTGGGTGACGACAAACCCGTCCCCTGCGAGTGCCTCCCGCAGCTCATCCTGGCTTTCGATGCGGTGTTCTCGTACCACCCGAAGAATGGCGGCATGACGTTGGATCTTCATAGCGGTCGGTAGACGTCCCTCCCACCGAGACAAGTCAACATCACATCAGATGGAGAGCTGCCAAGCACGTGCTCGGCGGGCGAGCCTGGTCCGGTTTTCAGCCTGATCACCGTACAATCCGCCCACTTCCCCCGGCGAAGGCTGCCGATCTCGCCATCCAGGCCGAGCGCCCGGGCACCGCCCATGGTGCACAGCTCGATTAGAGCATCGGCGCTGAGGGGCGCCAGGTCCGACGCTGCGCGCGCCTCCGCCAGTAGATCCAACGTCCCGACGCTGACTTCAGAATCGGTTCCCAGTCCTACCCGGATATCCGCCTCGAGCAATGAAGAAAGAGGTGCCTTTCCATGGCCATGAGCCTGATTGGAGAGCGGGCACACCGCCACCGCTGCTCCCGTTTCAGCCAGCAGCTGAATGTCGCCCACTCCAACCTGTACCCCATGAATGCAGAGCGTCCTGTCTGACAAGACTCCGTGTTCCGCCAGCCATCCCACCGGACTCCGTCCCAATGGCTTCGGCAGCGGAATCCCCCGTGTCCCCCACGCCTTCGCAAACTGGCCCGAGCCTGAACCCAGGAGTTCTGTTTCGGCTCGAGACTCGGCGACATGCACGGCCACAGGCAGTCCCTCAGCCCCGGCCCACCCAGCCACCGCAGAAAAGAGCGGCCCACTCACGGTGTACGGCGCATGAGGCGAGACACCGATACGTACCCTATGGATCGCCCACCGGCTGGCCTCCTGTACCCTGTAACGCAGCCCTGCGAAGCTTTCTTCAGCTTGCGCTGGATGCGGGCCAAAGACCTCCTGATAGGCCACTCCGGATGCTTCGGCCTCGGCCATAGCCTGGATTGCCGCACCCGAATCGCCTGTATCGGCGATGGTTGTCACACCACGGGCGAAGCACGACTGAAGGCCTCGCCGGGCCGCGTCCACGTATTCCGCCCGCACCCGACGCGTCTTCAGCTCCGTGAGACGTCTGATCCAGGCCGCAAAGTCGCGCTCCTGTACCTGCCCCGCGAAACCGGTGAGTTCGAGATGGGTATGTGTATTGATCAGGCCGGGGAGGATAACTGCGTCACCAAAATCCTCGGCCGGCACATCAGATGGTCGTGGGACAGTGGAGTCGGGCCCGACAGCCTCGATCCGGCCGTTCAGGTCTATCAGCAACGCGCCGCGTTCGATAGGCGCGCCTTCGACGGGTATCAACCACCGGGCGGCCAGCCGGCGCGCCCGCATCATTACCGCGGGGACGGCGCCGGGCCGGTCCCCCCCATGACGCCAGGGATTCCGCCCCCCGTGGCTGTGCCTCCCTGTGTGCCTGGCTGTGCCGGCGAACCCACAGCGGGAGCGGTGGGCGGACCAGTGGAGCTCGGTTGCTGGACCGGGGATTCGCCGCCCATCACACCGATGGACCCGAACGGGGAGTGCACCGGGCAGAACGCACCAGGCTCGGTCCCGGGAATGAACGACTCGATGTAGTGAACGTCCTTGGGGCAGAACGGAGTAGCCTTGTACCCGGTGCTCTTATCGATGTCGAGCGCGCTCAGTCCTGCTGGGCGGGACCAGCCTGTCGGCACACTCCTCCGCTCGTATACCTCCCGCATCATCGCGCTCCATGCGGGCGCGACGAGCACGCCGCCCTGGGCGTTGGACTTGATCTTTCTTGGCTGGTCGAACCCGATCCAGATGCCTGTTACCATGTCGGGGGTGAACCCGATGAACCAGACATCGAATCCATCGTTGGTCGTCCCGGTCTTTCCGCCCGCCGGGAAGTTGATCCGGGCCCCCACCGACCCGACGGCCGTGCCGTGGCGGACGACATCCCGGAGCACGTCGGTCATGAGCCAGGCGTGCGCCGTATCCATCACCTCCACGGTACGCACTGGCGGCTGCCATACGATCTTGCCGCTTCTATCCTCCACCCGGAGAACGGCATTGGGCATGCTCCGAGTGCCAAGGTTGGCGAATGTCGTATACGCGGCAATCATCTCCAGCGGGATCACGTCGGCGGAGCCGATGTGGATCGAGGGAAACGCCGGCACCCTCGTCGTAATGCCGAACTTGCTGGCCTCACTGATGACCGCCTGCTCACCTAATTCCATGCCGAGCTTGATCGCGATGATGTTGCGTGAGAGGTACAGCGCACGGCGCAATGTCATCGGTCCATCGAACTCGAGATCATAATTCTGCGGGGCCCAGGGTGGCTCCGCCGGGTCCAGCTCGACACTCAACGGGTCATCCACCATCACGTGGGAAAGCGGATAGCCCGCCTCTACCGCCGCGGCGTAGACGATCGGCTTGAACGTCGAGCCCGGCTGCCGCAGCGCCTGCGTAGCGCGGTTGAACTTGCTGTCCTCGAAGTCACGACCCCCGATCATCGCCCGGATATAGCCCGTCCTGGCTTCCAGTGTGACGGCCAGCCCCTGGAGGTATGGCGTCGTCGTTCGATTGGGGTTGTCCGCATTGTCGGATCGTGAGTCCATGTACTGCCGGTAGGTCTCGTGCGTGAACTTGCCATCGGCGCCACTTTCAATGGCCTCCAGCCGGGCCTCGAGTGCCCGTTCGGCCGCTTGCTGGATATCGAGATCCAGGCTGGTGTAGATCCGGTAGCCCGAGGTATATAGGTCCCGCCCAAAACGCCCTTCGAGCTGCTGGC
>DATFFX010000009.1:0-4225 GCA_035249825.1 Gemmatimonadales bacterium
TCCACGCCGTCCTACCACTTCATCGCCGTCCAGAATCCGCCGGACGAAATCCCGTATTTCAGGCTCGTTGAAGTTCTCGGCCATCCAGCCCAGGTAGTCTCTACCTTCATCATGTGCCAGGAGCTCACGATACGTGCGCCCACGATATTTCTTGCTGGGCACCCGCGCGTCCAGGTCCAGTTGAGCGGGCTCGTGATAAAGCGGTTGGCGTTTGACCCCGATCACCTGATCGAGCCTCACGTCCTGGCCGCTGGGCGACACCGCGAAGCGAGCAGCTTTAACCTTGAAGAGCGCCTCACGGTCATCCCCCTCACCGATCAGCTCGTATTGTAGATCCTCTTCTCGAATGACCTGGCCCTGCGATACCAGTGCCATGCAGCACTCGTCCACACCGCTCTTCGAAAGACCGACGATCTCCTGGCCGCCCTCCTTCACGACATAGACGAGGTCAGTGCTGGCCACGCCCTCGAGTTCCTTACGCAACGCCTCTTCGTCCATCCGGTCCATCAGCTGAAACGGGTCCCAGGGCCGAGGTGTGGCTGCGGCTTCTGTGGGGTTGGGCATCGTATCCAACATCTGGTCACTCCATTCTATGATTTCAGCCAGCCTCTGGCCGCATTCGTTACCGAATAAATACCGATAGGGGAAACGTAACGGGTAGGCGGCTCGTGTCAATACCTGCTAGGTGACTAAGCGTCAAGCACTTAGCTGGCGTGCGGAGGGGATCCTGCGGGCTTTTTGCGGGGTCTATTCGTCGCGCTGTTTCTTATACAGCCAGTACTCCGGCCCAGCCAGATTTTCCGGCCAATCATCCTGGTGCAACTCCCCGCGCCAGGCGTCGGTCTCCATCTCGAAGTCGCTTTCCGGCATGCCCCACGGGAGATCTCCTCCGCTTTCCCATGGCCGGTCATCCTGTTCGCTCATACGAGCTCCCTCGGGTTGCGGCTTGGCGCCGCACCCTGCGGCACCGTATCCCAAAATGACGGTGGCTGGGCCGTGGTTTAGGGCCCGGCGCACAGGGGTCGCAAGTCATGGGCCCGGGCGAGCACTTCCACAAACTTCGTTCGTTCTCTCGATCCTTCAGTGGGGATTGTCACCATTGCGGGGCTTCCGTCACCGAAGCAGGAGGGGTACAATTACGCTCCTTAGGTTTCCGGGACGTAGCGCAGTCCGGTAGCGCACTGCAATGGGGTTGCAGGGGTCGCGGGTTCAAATCCCGCCGTCCCGATTGGGCGAGACCAGTCTCGCGCATCGGTTCATTCCACACCATCATCGGAGATATCCTGCACCGCTTACTCGTGCTGGTTGCGGCTGCCGCTCTTGCCTGCGGCGGCACAGACGATCGCGACAGCGGTCGTGACCCCGCCGGCTTCAGTGCCGCGCTCGAAATTGACACCGCGGCTTTGACCAAGACCCCATCCGGCCTGCGCTATCAGGACGTGGCGCAGGGCCAGGGTACCGAAGCAACGGCGGACCGAACCGTGTCGGTGCACTACACCGGCTGGCTGCCGAACGGAGAAAAGTTCGATAGCAGCCGTGACCGCGACCAACCCTTCAGCTTTACGCTCGGGGCCGGGCAGGTCATAGCTGGTTGGGACGAAGGCGTGGCGGGCATGAAGGTCGGTGGCCGGCGTAAGCTTGTCATACCCGCTGATCTGGGCTACGGCACTGCCGGGGCTCCGCCTGCCATACCGCCGGGTGCCACTCTCGTGTTCGATGTCGAACTGCTGGACGTACGCTGAACCTGAGTCCATACTTGGTTCATAGGTGATCAGCGACCGCATCTGCGGCTATACTTTGCGATAGTTCGCCCTCCGCGCACTCGTTGCACCTGCAGGAACCTCCCGGCGGGAAGCGATATGCGGGGATGGTCAGCGCCGTCATTCGAAAGGGGGAGCTCATGTCCACTTGCTTCGGGGGAGCCCAGGCACTCGCGGTAGCCGCCGCGCTCGGAATCGCAACTACTCTGGGAGGCTGCGCTGCCAAGGTCACCAGGGATGATTTCAACGCCGAAGTGGCGCGCTTGAGGCAGGAGGTGCAGGCCAGCGACGCTCAGCTCGGTTCACGTATCGACTCTACCAACCAGCTCGTCAAGGATCATACCCGCCGGCTCGATGCTCTCGACCAGGAGCTGCAGGCATTTCGCAGCGAATACAACGTGAGTATCCAGCGAGTGAAGGACATGATGAAGTTCAATGTTCCGGTTCACTTCGAATTCTCCAAGAGCGAGCTGCGTGAAGCCGACCGGCCGGTCCTGGATCGCTTCGCCAGTGTGGTGAAGGAGTACTACCCGGGCGCCCTCATCACGGTCGAAGGGTTCACGGATCCCGCTGGGAGTACGGCCTACAATCATCACCTGGGCCAGCGCCGGGCAGATGCGGTGAAGGAATATCTCGCCTCAGCGGGTGGGTTCGAGACGACACAGGTCAAGGCAGTGAGCTACGGTGAGGTACGGAACCGCCAGGTCGTGCCTGGCGCCAAGGGACCCGGCGATGCAGGAGTGGAGAACCGGCGGGTAGCGCTGGTGATCGATCATGCGGCGATCGCCACCGACCAACTCGCGATGCCCTGAACCGCAGCGGAATACGGTCATTAAGGCGCCCGGAAGCGGGCGCCTTTTTCATGGTGCCGAGATGGCTGTGGGATGACGCAGGATGATATCGATGCCTGGTCCGTCTTCCGAGCTCGCCAGAGCTTCGGCCGGCGCGCTCACTACCTCCCACTGGCCCGGGAGCAGGAACTCCTTGGTCAGGATGCTCACCATCGAGCGACCCGGCCGACCGAGACGATGGAAGAACTGTCCAGCCGAATTGGTAAAGACAACGTCGCTGTCGATACCCACTGCGGCGCCTTCTACCGGGTTGCCGTCCTCGTCGCGTACCGTACCGCGCACGACATATCGCGCCATTCGTCCCCCGAGCTGCTGGGGCTGCATTCCGCCGAATGAGCCCATATAGAGGAAGGTGCTTCCGCTCGCGGAATAGTCTACCGAGCCATCCGGCTGTACGAAGGTGCCAACGCTGGTCGAGTACTTCCCGAGCTGAAGCCGCGCCGTGAGGTTCAAGGCGCTGCGGAATGGGTTGAACGGCTTAAACGGCTGGTGCACCACCTGGTAGTCGGCCCCGAAATCCCCGATCGGCGTCATGAGGGTGGCCCCGAACAACACCGCGGGGCGTCCAGCGTGAAACGAGATCTGTTGGCTGAGCCCGAGGCGCGAGGATATCCGCCAGCGGAGGTTCGCGAGAGGCGTGGTGGTAACCGGAAGGCCCTCCGGCCTGCTCTGGAGCAGGAACAGCTCCGCATCCAGCCAGGCAGCCACCTCTCGGCCAACAGCGAGATAGGAACTGAGATTGCTGATCCCTTGAGAGCGGGAATCATAGATCCCCGCGGTGAGCCGCGTGTCGGCCCACACTCCTCCGGCGAATGCCGTGTTCCCGGTGGCCCGCACGGGCAACCGGCTGTCAGCCGAGTCCTGCACGTAGTTCTGTCGCCCGACTCCCAGGGAGAATCGCGGGCTCAGGTCGTACGTAAGGGTGAAGTTTTCCCGGTCAACCTCCGTCTGGTTGGGCGTGGCCACCGGTGCTCGGCGAAAACGATTGGGGTTCCAGGCATAGGATGCCTTCAAACCGAACCCACCGCGACGCAGGAGAACGCTCGAGGCCGCGTAAGGCCGGCCGGAGCCAACTCCGGCGACCAGTCCCGCCGTAAGATCAGGCAGTGGCTGCCACTGCACCCCTGGTAGTACCGTCTGTCGATCGGCCAAGAGTGTGGTTGCCGTCAGCCGTACGGTTGGTGCGGCCCGGTGCTGCAGGAAGACCGCGCCGATCGGTTCCTCTATGCTGGTTGCCTGAAATGAGGGGGCGCCGAGTCCAGCGGAGCTGGCGCCGCCGAATACCAGATAGGACGAGCGGTCGCTCCCCCCGGTATAGCTGATGCCCTGAACCAGCATGTTGAACCCGGGCGTAAACACATCGGTAGGCAGCCGTACAATTAGTGCATCGTTGCCGAAGCCCAGCGTATCCTTGCCGACGCTTTTCCGGAGGAACGCACCTGCTCGCAGGCCATCGAGATAGCCCACTCCGATCCAGCCATCCATCCCTGTACGCCAGAAGTTGGCGGTTGCTCCATACCCTCCGTTGAGCGACGACCCGCCTCCCTGAACCTCGACCACGGTCTGGGCGGAGGCTTCGGGTGAGAGCCACAGAAGCGAGCACAGCACGATTCC
>DATFFX010000010.1:0-2862 GCA_035249825.1 Gemmatimonadales bacterium
AATAAGGGTGAAGAGCGTGAAGGCCGCCGCAGCCATCGGAGATCCCAGCTTTCTGGAGATGTTTCACACCTGCTTGGACGATTCCAGCTGGCCGGTGCGATGCCAGGCTGCCAAAGGCCTTAGTCTGTTCGGCAGCCCCGACTCGATTCCTCGGCTGAGCCGGGCGTTGCGAGACCAGCACTGGTGGGTGCGTTTCTATGCCGCAACTGCGTTGTCAGAAGTGGGCCCCCCTGGTGAAGCGGTCCTCAACAGCGCACTCGCCGATCCCGACTCGAACGTGGTCGACATGGCGCGTTACTTACTGGGACGGGGCCAGGCGGTTCCGGCGCTGCCGTGACCTATCCTGATATCGAGGGATTCCTCGGCTGGTACTCGGCCTTCATCCTGCTGTTTTTCTTTGCGATCAACTCGTATTACCTCATTCTCACCGTGGCGGGGTTCTGGCGAACCGTGCGGGTCTTCCAGGAGGTCCGGCGTCCTGACCAGCGACGATTGTTGCGATCGCCGCTCACCCCTCCGGTGTCAGTACTGGCACCGGCCTTCAACGAGGAGGCCAATGTCGTCGAGAATGTGCGCTCGCTGCTCATGCTCGACTATCCTCTCTTCGAGGTCGTGCTGATCAACGACGGCTCCCGGGATCGTACCCTCGGCCGCCTGATCGATGCCTTCGATCTGCGGCAGAGCGCCCGCAGCTTTGAGCGGGCGCTGACCTGCAACACAATCCGGGCCATCTACGAGTCTCCCACGTATCCCAATCTCGTGGTGGTCGACAAGGTGAACGGCGGGAAGGCCGACGCGCTGAACGCCGGCCTGAATTTGAGTCTGTATCCTCTCTTCTGCGCCATCGATGCCGACTCCATCCTGGAGCGGGACGCGCTGCTCCGGCTGGTTCGCCCCTTCGTAGACGCGCCCGGAGTGACAATCGCGGCTGGTGGTGTCGTCCGCGTGGCCAATGGATGCGATATCCATGGGGGCAGAGTGCACGCGGTTCAGTTGCCTCGGCGTACGCTGCCTCTGATCCAGATCGTCGAGTATCTCCGGGCTTTCCTGTTCGGAAGAATGGGGTGGAGCACCGGCAATAGCCTGCTGGTCATTTCCGGTGCTTTTGGTCTCTTCGAGAAACGGGCAGCGATACTGGCCGGCGGCTATGCCACCGACTCGGTCGGCGAGGATATGGAGCTGGTAGTGCGGATGCACCGTTACCGGCGGGAGCGGCGGGAGCCTTATCGTATTGGCTTTGTTCCCGACCCCATCTGCTGGACCGAGGTTCCTGACACCCTTCGTGTCCTTCGCCGCCAGCGGACTCGGTGGCATCGAGGGCTGATCGATACGCTGATAAGACACCGCGCCATGATCGGACGCCCCCGATATGGCTCGGTTGGGATGGTTGCGCTACCAGGCTTCCTCGTGTTCGAGATGCTCAGCCCGGTGATCGAAATGTCGGGCTACATCCTGCTCATCGTGCTCTGGGCAATGGGTGCGCTGAACGCTTCGCTTGCCCTGACGTTCTTCCTGCTGGCCATCATGTACATGGTGCTCGTGTCGGCGTTGGCGGTGCTCCTGGAGGACATAGCCTTCCGTCGTTACCCCCACATCCGGGATCTCGGCCGGCTGCTCGCTGCCGCAGTCCTGGAGAACTTCGGCTTCCGCCAGCTCACCGTCTGGTGGCGGGTGCGCGCCTTCTGGGAGTATGTGCGCGGTGATCTCACCTGGGGCGCTATGGAGCGCCGCGGTGTGGGGGCGAGGGCTGCATGACCTGGACGCTGCGAAGTTCGGGAACTCCCCAGGGTGGCGCCGCGCTGATTGCAGCGGCGTCGGGCGCGAGTGTGGCGGCGCTGGGCGGACTCGTCGTGGCCGGATGGCTCACCGTCGCCGTTGCGCTGATTCAGGTGCTGCCCGGACTGCCACCAATGCAGTACAACACCGCGCTCGGCTTCATGATCTGCGGTGCCGCGCTGCTGACGGCTGCGCTGGATCTCGGTCGGCCCACCGCACTCCTGGGCGGACTGGCAGCCACGCTCGGGCTTGCCACGCTTTTTCAATATCTCTTCGATGCAGACCTCGGAATGGACAATCTCCTGGGGGAAACCTATCTCCTGACCGGAGTCGCCAATCCAGGCCGGATGGCTCCCAACAGTGCGGTCGCGCTGAGTCTGATCGGCGTAGCGCTGCTGGGCCTCTCCTCCTCGACCTTCTCTCGTACCCGGCATGTGTATCCGGCCTTGCTCGGCAGCATCGTGATCGCGTTGGGTACGGCCGCCTTGGTGGGCTATGCCGCGGGCGTGCCCGGCGCGTATGGCTGGGCGACTTCAACCGGATGTCGGTGCACACGGCTCTAGGCTTCATCCTGCTCGGTGGCGGCATAGTGGGTTTGGCCTGGAATGCCGCGCAAGGAGAGCGTTCCGAGGCGCCGCCTTGGCTCCCCTCCCTCGCTGCTGTCGCGGTCGCGACGGTCACTCTGTGTATGTGGTACGCACTGGCAGTTGGAGCCGGGGGAAACCTGGGCCGTGCCGCACCGCATCCGGCCGGGTCTGACCCCGCCCTCCCCACCGTTACCCTGGCTGCCGGTCTGTTGAGTGCCTTGCTGTTGGGCTGGTCACTACGTGTGGAGCAAACGTCCCGACGCCGGGCTCGATCGCTGGTCGCCTCGAACCTGGCCCTCAACCTCCAGAGCCGTGCGCGGGAGCAGGCCGAAGAGACCCTGCACCAGTTGGCTGCAATCGTCGAGCACTCCAACGATGCCATTATCGCCACGACGCTGGATGGTACCATCCTGACCTGGAACCGGGGTGCGGAGCGGCTTTACGGCTATGCCGAAGAAGAGGTGCGGGGACGGCATGTCTCACTGCTGCAGACCTACAA
>DATFFX010000011.1:0-3806 GCA_035249825.1 Gemmatimonadales bacterium
TTTCCCGGAGAGGCGGTGTAGTAGATCCACCCTTTAGCGGAGTCAACGCCGGTGACCACGGGCTCGCCAAAGGCACTCGCGGGGTTGTGCAGGTCGAAGGGCTCCTTGGTTACCAGGCGCACCTTGCGTCCGTCGCGGGAGACCACGTAGAGGTGGCGCCATCCATCGCGCTCACTTATCCAGGTAAAGCCGCTCCCGCGATTTACCCAGCGCAGATCGTTGACGACATCGGTCCAGGCACTGTCTCGCTCGACGAGGACTTTACGGACCCGGCCGGTGCCTGCGTTCCCCAGCATGACGTTGTTGGTATTCTGGAGGCGGTTCAACTGCTGAAGCACCACCTCGTCGGAACCGGCGGCCCATTCCATACGCGCGATGTAGTTGTTGCGGCGGTCGCCGGGCACCCCAAGCCAAACTGTTCTTCCTCCGGTGGCGTTCACCACTCCAACCCGGGCTGCCGAATTGGTCGTGCCGGCTTTAGGATACTGCACCGGAATGGTGAAGGAGTAGAGCGAGTCGGTGTTATTGATCAGAAGGAAGTTTCGTACTCCGGAGGCATCGAGCTGCCAGTAGGCAATGCGCCGGCCGTCGGGACTCCAGCGAAACCCATCCCGCAGTCTCAGCTCTTCCTCATAGACCCAGTCGGTCGTCCCGTTGATTATGGTGCGCGAACCATCACGGGTGAGCTGGGTAATGCGTCCGTCCGCCAGGTCCTCGACATACAGATTGTTCTCTCTGACATAAGCGACTCGCCGGCCGTCGGGTGCAAACTTGGCGAACATCAGCGTAGACGGCTTGGCGTTCGTGCCGCCGAGCTTGCGCAGCTGGCCGCTGGCGAGATCGAGAGTCCAGAAGTCTCCCCGGGTATTATCGCGCCAAACCTTCTGCGAGTTGGTGAATAACAGCAGCTGCGTGCCATCAGCCGAGACGCCGTAATCCTCCACCGCGATCGGTGTGGAGTCGCCCTGAGGTATGAGTCGGCCGGCGGAAACCCAGACCTCCCGCTTTCCGGTAGCAGCGTCGTAGCGTACCAGTGAGCGGCCGTTGGGTGTGGTGCTGTCCGTCTCGAGCTTCACATACGCCGGTGCATTGTCGAGCCAGCGGACCGGGCCGAGGCGCTCGGGGACGAACTCGTCCGAGCTGAAGATCCTCTCGAGCGTGAGCCGGGACGAGTCGCTTTGCTGCGATGCAAGTGCGGTCGAGATGAAGGCAGAAAGCGCCACCGCGAAGCCGAACGCTCGGCTATTCAGCATGGAGACTCCGGTCGAGTGGGTCATGGTGGCACTGCCTCCCAGTTATCGAGCGAGGCTCCGATCAACGCTCCCAATACCTTTAACCATCTGTCTGTGACATCTCGTGGAGAGCCGGCGGAGGGCTCAGATCAACCGGAGCCGTTACCTCCAGCACCTCGTCCGCTGCTACCACGAAGGCTCGGTCCTCCGGCCCAGGCTGGACTGCAGCGAACCCGGTGAAGCTGCCAAACGCCGGGATGATCGCGCTCCGCGTTCCTATCACAAAGCAGGGCAGGGTCTCCCGCTGAAGCCCCCGGCCCACCAGGGTCAGCCCCGGGTGGACGTGCCCGGCCAAGCCATACGCACCCTCGGCGGCGACGGGCTCATGTCTGAAGATGAACGGCGGCACGAACGCGGGGGCGTTGACGCAGTTGATCTGGAGGTCGTTGGGCGGATCCCCGGCATGACGATCGTGGTTGCCGCGGACGAGCAGAATCTCGAAAGTACCGGCCAGGCTCCTCCACCGGCGCAACTCCGCCAGTGTGTGGGATGCGATGCGGCCGGCTTTGGCATGGAAGAGGTCTCCCAGCACGACCATCCGGCGGGCCCCGGTACGCTGAAGCGCGCTGTCGAGCCGGGCCAGGTCATCACTGGTGGTGCCGATCGGGACCGGAATGCCGGCGGCACGGAAGGTGGATGCCTTTCCCCAGTGCAGATCGGCCACCACCAGCGTGCTGGTGCCGGGCCAGTAGAGTGCGCGCTCGCTCAGCAGATACACCTGTTCGCCTGCCAGCGTCAAACACACATCGGTCATCGAAAGCCTCTGCCGCCTCCGCGGCCAAATTTTACCCGTCCGGTTCCAGAGCCAGCCGCCCGCTCCAGCGGTGCGGCCAGTCGGCGCACCCGGTCGAGAAACTTCTCGGAGCTCACCTGCTCGCGGGCCCGGTCCACCAGGAGCGCGAACGCGAGGGGCGTGGGGCGTTCGACTTCGCTGATGGTGATCCGGCCGCTGGAGATCCGCTCCAGCGTCCGTCCCAGGCGACTCCGCTCAAGCTGCCGCTCGAGTACCTCACGATGGGCCTGGAACAGGAGGAGGTTGTCCGGATCGTAGCGGGCGAACACATCATAGAGCAATCCACTCGAGGCCTGCACCTGCTTCACGCTCTTATTGCTCCCAGGATACCCCTGGAAGATAAGCCCGGCGACGCGGGCGATCTCCCTGAACTGGCGTCGCGCCAGCTCGGCGGCATTGAGGCTGGCCGGAATGTCGTGCAGCAAGTTGTCCGGTGACACCAGCCCGGCCTCGAGCGCCTCCTCCAGAAGCGCGGGGTCGGGCGACAGCAGCTCGAACCCGTAGTCGTTGGCGGCCAGGGTGAACGTGATCGGTCCGAGCTGGGCGAGCCGATAGGCGAAGAGGGCAGCCATCCCCTCGTGCACCAGCCTTCCCTCTATGGGATAGAAGAAGAGGTGATGACCCTCTCGGGTGCACACCCGCTCGATCAGCAGCTCACCGGTTGCGGGCAGCCGTGACCACCGCGCCTGAAGCTCCAGGATGGGCCGGACGGCTTCCATTTCGACACCATTGAATTCACCTCGCCGTGCCTCATCTAGCTTGACCCGTACCGCCGCCGCCAGCTCCGGAGACAGGGCCAGCCGGGCGCCGCTCCAGTGGGGCATGACGGAGGTGGGCTCGTTCGACTTTCTCACCCATGCCGTCATGTCGCGCACCCGGACGAACTTCAGGGTTCGTCCGGCGAAGGTGAATACATCACCAGGGCGCAGCCGTGCAATGAAGTTCTCCTCGACAGTACCGATCGACTTACCGCGGACGTACCTCACCTTCATCGCGGCTTCACTCACAATGGTGCCAATGGAGACGCGGTGCCGCATTGCCGCCATGCGGTCGCGGATCACATAGACCCCGTCGCGCTCGACCACCTTGTTGTACTCCGGGTAGGCACCGAGCACCTGGCCACCGTGAGTAATGAAGTCCATGACCCAGCGCCACTCCGCGTCCGACAGGTGACGGAAGGCCCGCGTGGTCCGCACTTCCGCCAGCAGCTCGTCTGGGCGAAAGCCGCCTCCGACCGCAATAGTCACTGCGTGCTGGGCCAGCAGGTCGAGCGGCTGCTCCACTGGCGGGCGGGATTCGATGGCTCCGACAGCGAGCGCGTCCCGGGCGGCGGCAACGTCGAGCAGCTCCAGGGCGTTGGTAGGAACACAGGTGAGCCGGCTGACCGCCCCTGGCTGGTGACCGCTGCGCCCAGCACGCTGGATGAGACGACCCACGGCCTTCGGGCTCCCTACCTGGAGCACCCGGTCGACGGGCGTAAAGTCGACACCCAGGTCCAGAGTGGAAGTGCAGACCACGCAGCGGAGCCGTCCGTCACGGATGCCGTCCTCCACCCACTCCCGAGTCTCCCGATCCATCGACCCGTGATGTAGGGCGATCACACCGGCCCACTCAGGGCACGCGGCCAGTAATGCCTGAAACCAGATCTCGGCGGTCGCGCGGGTATTGGTAAAGACCAGCGTGGTCTTTCCCTCTTCGACGGCACGGACTACCTCGGGAAC
>DATFFX010000012.1:0-6874 GCA_035249825.1 Gemmatimonadales bacterium
GGCCCCCAGAAGATCATGGAGCCTGGAGCGCCGCGCTCGATGGCATCACGCAAGGGCTTGCCCGCACCGAGCAGATGCTCCTGGCCCACGAACTCATCCAGAGTCGTGGGACGCATTCGTGCTGCCAGCGGCCGGGTTTCACGTCCGGCGGTGAACAGTGAGCTCTGCCTCTCGGAGGATCGCTTTCGAGGCATCAGCTCAACCAGCCTTCCAGCACCAACTCTGTGATGAAGAATCCTGCCGCGCCGCCAATGAACGCCAGGCCGGACGGCCACCCGCGCTTGGCCTGGAACTCCGGAACCAGGTTTGAGGCCGCCACGTAGAGGGTCACGCCGGCAGACAGCGCAAGACCATGGCTGGCAAGCGGCTGAACCTGCCCGGTCAGCAGAACCCCGAGCACGGTGGCACCACCAAGTACCGCCGCCGCTCCGACCGCGTGGGCGCGGCTACGCCCGCCCGCGACCATCACGCTGGCGATGGTCACACCCTCGGGCAGCTTGTGCAGCAAGACTGCCAGGAAGAGAAGAAGTCCCAATCGGCCTGAAACCAGAAAGCCGCTGGCTATGGCGACTCCATCGAAAAATGTGTGCAGGGTCAGACCCAGAAGCGCCGAGTTTCCGGCTGCCGAGCTCACTCGGTGAGTTTCCTCACCAAAATGGAAGTGGGGTGGAAGTACGTGCTGCGCGACGTGAACTGCGAAGTAGCCCAGCAGCACATACAGGGGGGCGGCGGAGGTGTCCTTCAGGATTTCCGGCATCACACCGAGGATGGTGACGGCGAGCATGAACCCCGCGCCGAATGCCAGGCATGCGTCGATGAAGCTGAGGCCACGTCGGAGATGACGAACGACGGCGAGTGCGCCGATGATGTTGCCCACCGCCGCCGCGAGGGCAAAACCGAGTGGGCTCACACCATTTTCCGGGCTAGTGTGAGCAGCATATCACGGGTGTTGAGGGACGGATCCTCCAGGACCCGGTCGAGCAGCACGGCCAGCGTCTCGCCGATCTGCGGGCCACTGGTTCCCAGTTCTTGCAGATCGGTCCCGCTAACGGCGAGGTCGGAGCGCGTGAGTGGATCTCCCCGTCTCCGGATCTCTGCCATCGTCGCACGCCATGGTGCATCGCCCCCGTGACGAAGAGCCCACAGCATGGAGAGATCGTCCGCGGCAGGACCTACCCGGGCCAGCCAGCGCCGCACCGACAACTCATCGAGACTCCCGGGCTCTTCTGGTCCTTTCAGCAGAGCCGCCGCACGGAGTATTTCCGCATTGGAGGCTTTGAGACGCCGGAGCACCACCACCGGATCGCTACAGAGCAGTGCCGTCAGCAGGACCGGATCCCGGGAGCCTGGCAACGGGTCAGGATACGCCTTCTCGAACCCTCCCACGCCTTCGAGCTCCGGAATCCAGGCACTGGCGGCGCCGACGTGAACCCACAGCATTACGAGCTGAGTTATCGAACGGGCTGTGCTCAGGCTCTTGGACCATTCGTCACGTACCCTCTCGGCCGACAGTTGTCGCAGCCCGGAAGCAGCGGCTCGAGCAGCCTCCCATGTAGCAGGTTCGATGGTGAAGTCGAATCGCGCGGCAAAACGGATCGCCCGAAGAATGCGGAGGTAATCTTCCCGAAATCTCTGGGCCGGGTCGCCGACCGCACGAACCACTCGGCTCTCCAGATCTCGAGCGCCATTGAAAGGATCTCTCCACTCGTGCCGCACCGGATGATATGCGATCGCGTTGATGGTGAAGTCACGGCGGGCCAGATCCTCTTCCAGAGAGGCACCATACTCCACGACCGCATGACGGCCATCGGTCGCCACGTCCCGACGGAAGGTGGTGACATCGTGCAGTACACCTCGGCTGTCGAACACACCCACGGTCCCGTACTTCACTCCTATCGGCACTGACCGGCGAAACAGGCGTTGAACCTGTTGCGGGGTAGCAGAGGTGGCGAGATCGAGAATGGTGCTGCCGAGATCGTACTCTCGAGGAACCTCGTTGAGAAGCGCGTCCCGTAGTGCTCCGCCAACGCACCAGGCCTCAAAGCCGGCGTCCTCGAGCCTCCGCGCGATCTCGACGACGGGTTCCGGTATGTCGAGGATGGGAAAGCTCACTCAGCTACCGTACGCGGTGCCGGCTGAGATAGCGATCATCAGCTCCATGCGCGCTTGCGAGGCCACCCGGGGACCGGCCGGTATAGCGCCCATTGCCGCCAGGCGGGCCCCTCCTCCCTCAAAGGCGTACAGCGGAGACACTTCACCATAGGAGCAGCGCGTGGCCAGCACCACCGGCTTGCTCTCGTCTATCCAGCGGCGAAGGGCAGGGACCGCACCAGGCGGTACGTTCCCGCTCCCAAAAGCGACAACGACCACCCCATCGTGGTCTGGTCTGGCGAGATCCAGCATACGACCCTCATCACCGATAACCATCGGCACCAGCGCGACCCGGGCGGACAGTCCGGTGGGCAGCACGACAATCTTTTGTCCTGCCGGTTCGCCGTTGTCCGACTCGTTGTCGCCTGGTCGGCGCGCGTATTCGAGTTGGCCGTTCTCCACGCGCCCGAGCAACTGCGCGTGCGGGGCATCAAACGTGTCCAGGTTGGTGGTATGCGTCTTCACCGCCGTCTTTCCGGCAAGCACCTTTCCGTCGAAGACCACCATTACCCCACGTCCGGCGCTTTGGTCCGCTGCGGCCACCAGCGCCGCGTCCCGGAGATTACGAGGCCCATCCCAGCCCTCATCGCTCGATGTCCGCATTGCTCCGGTGAGTGCCACCGGCACAGCGCAGTCCAGGGTGCGGTCCAGCAGATAGGCTGTTTCCTCTAAGGTGTCGGTGCCGTGGGCAATGACGATCCCACGCACATCGGGCACCTCCGAGAGCTGGCGCACTCGTTCCCGTAACGTCCAGAGCTGGTCAGGTCCCAGGTGACACGCCGGAAGCATGGCCCAGTTTTCGACTCGAAACCGGCTGATCTGTTCGAGACCTTCGCTGAATCCGACCAAAGCCTCACCGCTATGTGCTGGGACGTTGCCCCCGGCGGCCTGATCCCGGTGCATGGAAATGGTCCCGCCGGTGAAGAGCAGGTGGATCACCCGCACAGCACGCTCCCCCCATTCACATTGAGGACCTCGCCGGTAAGATGACGCGACAGGTCGCTGCAGAGGAACAGAATCGGCCCGGCGACGTCTTCCGCGCTCGCAATGCGGCCGACAGGGATCGTAGCGCGAATGCGTTCGCGGTTCTCCGGCGTGTATGCCGGCGCGCTCATTTCCGTGTCCACCCAACCCGGAGCCACGCAGTTTACCGTGATAGTGGGGGCATACTCTATCGCCAGCGACTTCGTGAGAGAGATGAGGGCGCCTTTGGTGGCCGCGTAATCTCCGTGAAACGCTTCCCCGCGCTGCCCCGCGGTACTGGAAACGATCACTACTCGACCGCCTCCCCGGACCAAAGGAAGCAGGGCCCGCAGCGAGACGTATACCGAATCCAGATTTGAGTGTATGGTGCGGCGCCAGCGGTCGATTGAAATATCCGCCAGCCGCCGTTCCTCAGCAGGCCAGACCCCTGCGTTTGCAATGAGAATGTCCAAACCACCGGACTGGCGCTGCACTGCGGTCGCCAACCGGCCCGCGACCTCTGGATCGGCTAGATCTCCGCCGCTGGTCCATGCCGAGCGGCCCAGGGACCGAATCGCGCCTGCAGTAGCTTCGGCCTCGGCGGCACGCGTGTTATAGGTGAGGGCAACATCGGCACCAGACTGCGCCAGCAGCAATGCGGCCGCCCGCCCGATGCCACGGTTGCCACCGGTCACCAGGGCGGTTTGTCCGCTGAGGTTTATCACCTGTCCACCAGCTGGGCCTCGACCGACTCAACGATCAAGTGTTCCAGAGCCAGGTGCATCAGCTGCACCAGACTGGTTTGGTCCGAGGGAACGACAATGGCCTCATCCACCAATCGGGCGAGTGCCCCCCCTCCCTTGCCCAGGAATGCCACCGTCGGCACACCTGCCTTTCTCGCCACAGTTACTGCCGCCAGCAGGTTTGCGCTCTCACCCGAGGTGCTGTGCAGCACCAGGAGATCGTTGCTGGTGCACAGTGCTTCGATCTGGCGGGCAAACACCTGCTCGAAGCCGAGATCGTTGGCGGCCGCAGTCAGGATCGAGGCGTCGGTAGTCAGGGCAATGGCCGCCAGTGGTTTGCGGGCCGCGGTGTAGCGCACCACGTACTCAGCGGCAATGTGCTGCGCGTCGGCCGCGCTGCCACCATTGCCACAGAAGAACAGGGTGCCGCCCCGCTGCAGCACCTCAGCGTAGCGAGTCGCCACGCCCGCGACTTTTTCGCTGAGTATCTTCGTTGCCTGCGCGGTGAGGGCTACGGCCTCCAATCCCTGCTCGATGCTGGTCCGGCTCACCTAGGAACCCTCCAGGAACTGTTTGATTCGACTCATCCAGCTCTGGCGGATGCGAAGGGGTGGAACTGGAGACAGCTCGCCGTCGGCCAGGATGGCGGCGGGATTACGCCTCACCAGCAGGTCCACCTGGTCGTGTCCTTCCTGCGCTCTCAGGAACCGTGCTCCGGTAGCGACGGTGCGATCATCACCGTGATTGTCACCCGCAAGGATATCGGCCAGCCCCTCTGAGACAAGCAGCCGCGCTCGTTGACCCCGCGCCTGCGAGGTGAGAAGCGTCGTGGCATCGACCTGGGCTTTGGCTCCCAGCGAGCGCCAGTGGCGTACCGCGTCAACGGAACAACAGCTGTATCGCTCCGGATGGGCGAGAACTGGAACCAGACCCAGCTCGAGAACCTGCGATAGCGCGATCGTTACCGTGTCGTACGCCACCAGCCGGGTGAATTCGACGAGGATATAGCGGGTTCCTGCCAGAGTAACGTTGCGCGCCAGGGCCACTGGCCGCGTGATCGGCCGATCCATCATGATCTCGGCGCCACGATGAAGCCGGGGCATCTGAGGGGCTTGCGCCTGCAGCGACTCGAAGGCTCGGCCATGAACTGCAGGCGGCCCCGCCTCAGCGCGACCGGATTTGATGTGTGGTGTCAGGCAAACGTCCGTCACACCCTGCCGGGCCATCTCGAACAAGACCCTGACAGATTGCTCCACCGAGCGAGATCCGTCATCAACTGCGGGAAGGAGATGGGAGTGGAGATCGATCACGCGTCCTCTCGGCCGGCCCGGAGCACGAGAGTGGCGAACTCCTCCAGCCTGTCGGGCGCATCCTGAGCCTGCGCCTGGAGCGCGAGGGTAATCAGCGCATCGGCGGCAAGCAGATTCAGCGCCGTCGAGCGATCCCCCGAATGGGCCAGAACCGTTTCCAGCGCGGCTTGCCCCGCCGCCGCCAGTGTGGATGCACGGGTATCTCCCGAAGCGGCCAGTGCAAACTCGGTGACTCGGGCACGTAACGCGGTGGGAGCCTGCCTGGTGTGCTGGTCCAGCCAGTCACTCAGCAGCATCACGTGCCGGTCGCCTGGGCAACCTGACGGTTGCCCAGCCACTCAGTCACCAGTTCGGGCGTGGCCGCGCGGGCCGCGGGCAGCCGCTCGGAATCTCCGGCGCCAGCCGAGGCAAAATGAGGCCGGCCCCCGCCCTTTCCCCCACTGAGCGCAGCGATTCGGTTGACCAGGTCTCCCGCTTTTCGTCCCGAGCTGACGAGATCATCGGTTAGGGTCACATGGATAGCGCCCCTCCCGGCGGAGCTGAACAGCACCAGCACGGCATTGCGCTTTCCCTGGCGGAATGAATCAGCGATCTGCCCCAGCTCGGCCCGGTCTTCCGAGGCGGTCTCGGCAATCGTGAGCTCGACCCCACCGACCTGGGAAACATCCCCCCGCAACTCGCCAGCCGATCCGGAGCGGAGTGTCTCCGCCAACCGTGCCTCGAGCCGGTCCCGCTCTTCCAATAACTGCTCCACTCGACGAACCAGGTGTTCCGGTTGGGCCTTCAGCGCCTCGGCCACCGTCGCGAGCCGCTGCTCCAGCTCCCGGACCGCACGAAGCGCCCCGGCGCCGGTGACCGCCTCGATCCGGCGGACGCCTGCTGCGACCCCCGATTGCCCCGAAAACCGGAAAGTGCCGATCTGGCCGGTGCTGCGCACGTGGGTGCCGCCGCAGAGCTCGATGGAGGAGCCCATCTGCACCACCCGTACGCGATCCCCGTACTTCTCGGAAAAGAACGCCATGGCCCCGAGGGAGAGTGCGTCGGCATAGGGTAGCTCGCTGGTTTTCACCGGGTCGTTCGCTAGCACGAGATCATTTACCTCCGACTCGATGGCCTGGAGGATGGCAGGGTCGATCGGCCCGTGGTGGGAAAAATCGAATCGAAGCCGTTCCGGCTGAACCAGGGAGCCCTGTTGCCGTACGTGCGTACCCAGGCGCTTTCGAAGCACATGGTGCACCAGGTGCGTGGCGCTGTGATTTCGCTCGATGTCGTGGCGACGGGCGGCCTCGACTGCCGCGTGCAGCACTGCCGGCTCAAATTCTTCAGGGAAAGAACCAGCCACCACGGTTCCCTTTGGATCCTTGCGCACAGTGTCCACCGGCAGCGACCACCCCTCACCATGAACCTCCCCCACATCGCTGACCTGGCCACCGGATTCCGCGTAGAAGGGATTTTCCCTCAACACCAGTTCTACCCTGGGTCCCTGCTGGCGAAAGGCGAGCACGTCTGTGTCCGTCTCGGTGGTGCCGTAGCCCACGAACTTCTGCTTGCCACGCCTCACAGTGCGCCACTTACCGGATGACGGCGGGATCACCGCCGGAGCCTCGATCGCTCCTGCCGCCCCCTGACGGCCCGCGCCAACCGACTGCACGGCCCCGGACGTCCGGGCACTCCGCGAGCGGGTCCGCTGTTCCTGGAGTGCCCGTT
>DATFFX010000013.1:0-3170 GCA_035249825.1 Gemmatimonadales bacterium
AGAGCAAGCCGGGACGGGGAGCAAGCTTCACCATCGCGCTACCACTGGTGGAGGCCGTTTCGGACCTGGAGGAAGAACCCGAGCACGGTCCCGACGGCGGAACCGAGACTATCCTGTTGGTTGACGACGAGGAAGCGGTCCGCAAGGTGCTTGCCCGCGGACTCCAGGAGAGAGGGTATCGCGTGCTCGAGGCATCAACCGGCTCTCAGGCCCTCGACGTCCTTCGCGAGTCGCGAGACGGCATCGACCTGGTTATCACTGACGTGGCCATGCCTGGAATGAGCGGCGTTGATCTCGCGCATGAGGCGCTGCAGCTGAGAACGTTTCTCCCGTTCATTTTCGTCTCGGGCCAGCCGCGAGAGGTGCTTCCGGATTTTGGCTCACTCGAACAGGACCATCCTCTCCTCGAGAAGCCATTTCCGCCCGACGTACTGGCCACCTGTGTGCGAGCCAGACTGGACAGCGGAGCAACCTCCGGCTCTACCGAGGACGACCGGGTCTCCTCCGGCTGATGCCGCATGAAGGCATCGCTGCCGGGTAGCACCCTGGTCTTCATTACAATAGCGTGCGCTTCCCGCCCTGCCGCGCCTCCTTCCGCTGAAGGTACCCCCACCGTGTCCGCCGCTGCAGCCGGTCAGGTCGTGACGCTCTACCGCAGTCCCTGCTATGGTGGTTGCCCCGTGTATTCTCTCTCGGTGACCGCGGATGGCCTGGTGAGCTATGAAGGCTCCGCCGGCGTACGTCATCGCGGGAGCGCTACGGCCCGGATGCCTGCGGCTCGAGTCAGCGCCCTCCTCGCGGAGCTGGAGGCGGCGGGATACTTCGGGTTTGCGAACCGCTACCGACCCAGTGAGCCGGTCTGTGGCCGTTACGTTCCTGATGCACCGACGGTGATCACTTCGGCCAGGCTGGGCACGCGTATCAAGCGGATCGAGCATGACTACGGATGTGGTGCTGCGCCGATGGCCCTGAGAGTTCTGGAAAGCAGGATCGACGTGGTGTTAGGTTCGGGGAGGTGGACCGGCCGCTGACACGTTCCACCCTCCTTTCCGTGCAAGAGGCCACTCATGGCACGCCGCATCACCCCGTTTCGCTCCGTCCTGGTGCCGCTCGACGGCTCTCCTCTGGCCGAGCAGGCCATTCCTCTGGCACTGGAGATCGCCCAGCGTGCCCGCAGCAAAGTGAAGCTGGTGCTGGTGCACCAGAGACCCCCGGTCTTCCTGGAGCCGGAATACACCCGGATGTACACCAAAGTGGATCTCGCAGTGCTCAAGTCGGAGCGACGATATCTCCGGGGACTCGTCGAACGACTCCGGCCGCGCATGGGAAAGGCGCTGACCTCCGCAGTGCTTCAGGGAGAGCCTGCTCCCACCTTGTCCAAGTACGTTCCTGACGCGGATGTCGAGCTCGTGGTGATGACGACACACGGGCGCGGCGGATTGCGGCGAGTGTGGCTCGGGAGCGTTGCAGACCAACTCGTGCGGACGTTGGAGGTTCCCGTGCTCCTGGCTCGCGCTCTGGAAGGAGGGTCGGGCGCAGAATGGGCCGGCATCGACAAGATCCTTGTGCCACTCGACGGATCCCCACTGGCGGAAGCCAGTCTCGAGCCTGCCAGAGATCTGGCCCGGTTACTGGGTGCGTCCATCTCGATCGTCAATGTGGTCTCGCCAGCGGTGTTCACGTCCGATCCCGCTCTGCCCTTCGCAGCACGCTACGATGAAAAAGTCACCGCGATGCGCAGGGATGCCGCACAGGATTACCTCCGGGATATCGTTGCCGGTTTTCAGGAGCAGGAAGTGAATGCCTCAGGGATCGCCGTGATCGGTGGATCCGCTGCCGATATGATTCTCGACCTGGCCCGCTCCGAACAGGTCGGATTGGTGGCGATTGCCACACACGGACGAGGCGGTCTCAAGCGTCTCGTGCTTGGCAGTGTGGCGGACAAACTGGTGCGGGCCACAGAGGTGCCGGTGCTGGTGTACCGTCCCAAAGGCGGGCAGATGCGCCGATCCCGACGGCGTACCTAGTCCGAACCACGGATGATTTTGCTGGTCGCAATGACCTGACCGGTATGCCGCTGGGTGTGCTCGGCGGCATGAAATATCAGCCCGAGCACATTACTGGGAAGTTGGGCGCGACCGACTGCCCGAGGCGTGAGAAGCTCTCCTTCCGACATCCTCCGAAGGCTCTGTAGCGCGTCGTCCACCGCCGAATCAACAGCGGCGAGGAGCTCCCTGGCGCCGGCGGGAGGCGTACCGGCGTTCGCCTCTTCGCTTATCGCGGCAAGCTGTTGAGCGTCCAGTGAGCGGCCCTGGGCATAGGTGAAGAGCCGATCGAGACTCCCGCGAATATGTCGCAGGTGGAAACCGACCGATGCGGCGCCGCCAGGCCTCTGCCACAGATCAGACGGGGACAATGTACCGGCCGCGTGATGCAGATCCGCCTGGGATTGCAGCAGTGCATGGGCGACCGGCATGAGGAGCGGTGGAACACCCTCCACCGCTCCCCGAAGCCAGAACTCGGGAGGCACGCGGGACCGTGTATGCGTGCCTAGGCGCGATTCGCCGTCACACTTGTCAGCTTCGCCGATTTGAGGACGATCTCGACTGCCTCGAGCGCCTTCGATACCGGACAGTTCTCCCTGGCCTGCTCCGCCAGCTGTTGAAATCCGTCCTCAGCGAGTCCGGGTACTTCCGCTTCCGTGTCGAGCTCGATGCGGGTTATGGCGAGCTCCTTCGGGTCCAGGTGAACGGTCGCGGTGGTCTGAATCGCCTCCGCGGTATGTCCCTGTTTTTCGAGAAACAGTGAAAGCGCCATGGAAAAGCAGCTGGCGTGCGAGGCTGCAATGAGCTCCTCGGGCGTGCTGCCTGCTCCCCCCTCGAATCTCGAGGCGAATGAATACTGGCCTGAAATTGTGCCGGCACGGAACGACCCACTGCCATCCTTGAGTCCTCCCCGCCAGATCGCCTGTGCCTGTTGTTTTATCATGAGATGTGTCCTCCTCAACTGAGCAAAATGATTTACCTGGTCGCGTCCGCATCGTCTGACGGCGCGCCTTCGGTGAGCCAGGTTCGAAAGGCGCCCGGCGCCTCTGCTAACCGCCACTCGGACAGCAGCTCGAGGGCCATCGCGCGAACCGGACCACTCGCCGCAAAGAGCTGTGCATCGTT
>DATFFX010000014.1:0-10554 GCA_035249825.1 Gemmatimonadales bacterium
CAGAGATCCGCATGCTGGAGCGGCTCGGGGCCGACGCGGTCGGGATGTCTACTGTGGTCGAGGTGCTTGCGGCCAGAGCCCGCGGCCTCAGCTGCCTCGGGTTTTCGGTGGTTACCAACCCGGCTGCCGGTATCTCATCCAAAAAACTGGATCACACCGAGGTGATGGAGGTTGCGGACCGCGTCATCGGAGAATTAGGAACTTTGATCGAAGGCGTCATTGCGCGGCTGTAGAGGCGGGACGGTGTGGTTCAACGGTCCGTGTCCGGCTCCAAGGTCAGGCGCGGAGGCCATGGCGCGATGTACGTAGTCAAGAGCCGCTGCTACGGCGTCTTCCAGAGGGCGACCCAGGGCCAGACCGGCGGTGATGGCAGCCGAGAGAGTGCACCCGGTGCCATGAGTGGAGCTGGTCTCGATTCGTGGATGGCTGAACCGACGTGTGCCCGACGGTGTAGCGAGGACGTCGGTGACCTCAACCGTCGAGAGATGACCGCCTTTGACGAGTGCGGCCGCCGCGCCGAAGCGTAGCAGGGTAGATGCCGCTCGCTCCATGCTCGCCAAATCATGGACCACGCGGCCGGTCAGAATCGCCGCCTCATCGATGTTCGGTGTAACCAGCGCAGCGAGAGGCAGCAGGTCGTCGCGGATTACGTCCTCCGCCTCCGTCGTCAGCAGGCGAGTCCCCGAAGTGGACACCATGACTGGGTCCACCACCAGCGGGGCCCAGCCGTTCTCGCGGATCGCCCGGGCTACCTGGCGTACCACACCAGCCTCGGCCAGCATCCCCGTCTTGACGGCCGCGGGAGGCAGGTCTTCAGCCAGTGCGGTGAGCTGGGCGCTGATCATCGATTCGGGGACGGTCTCGACCGCGCGCACCCCCAGGGTATTCTGCGCGGTGAGTGCCACGATGACCGTTGTTCCGAATACGCCGAACTGCTGGAAGGTTTTCAGGTCCGCCTGGATGCCGGCGCCACCGCCGGAGTCAGAGCCGGCAATCGTGAGCGCAATCTTCATCGGGTGAGCATCTGCATGAGCAGCTCCCTCCAGACGCTGATCCGTGATCTGCACCGCCGCCGAGGGCGGGAACGCCGCGGCCTGGCCCTGGCCGAAGGGGTCCGCCTCGTCGAGGAAGCGCTGGCAGCTGGCATTGACATTCGTGGTGCGGCCGTCTCTCCGGCGCTGGAAGCTACTACCCGAGGGAAGGCGCTCAAAGCGGCCCTGGTCGAGCGACGAATCCGGGTGGAGGAGGTAAGTGACGCCGAGCTGGATGCGCTCACGGACACCGAGCACCCTCAGGGCATCACGGCAGTGATCGAGCCGAAGGAATGGAGCCTCATCGATATCCAGCTCGGGCCTGGCTCGGCAGTCCTCGTGCTCGATGCCGTCCAGGACCCGGGCAATGTGGGAACCATGCTGCGAACCGCGCTCGGTCTGGGAGCGGCAGGAATCGTCGCGCTCAAGGGGACCGCCGATCTGACCAACCCAAAAGTGATCAGAGGGGGGATGGGGGCGAGCTTTCGCCTGCCGTCTGTGCCGGCAGCACCGGAGGAGCTGGTGGCGTGGGCGCGGCTACAGCGCGCCGAGATCTGGGTGGCGGCGGTTGGCGGCGAGCCCGCAGCCGACTTGCCACGGCGCGGACCTGATCGTCAGCCAGTGCTGCTGGTCCTGGGTAACGAAGGTTCGGGTGTCGGTCCTATTCTGGACGCTGCCGCCGATCGGAGGGTCGGGATCAGCCTGCATCCCGGGGTAGAGTCGCTCAATGTTGCTGTTGCTGCCGGCATTCTCCTGCACGAGGTCACGCGTGATTGATCTGGCTCAGCCCGGTCCAGTCGAAATCGCTTTTGGAGCGCTGCTGGGGGCTCTGCTCGGAAGCTTCCTCAACGTGTGCATCCTGCGCTGGGGCGCCGAGCCGAAGGAATCGATCATCAGTCCCAGGTCACACTGTCCCCGGTGTGCTAAGGGACTGGCCTGGTACGAGAACGTCCCGATACTCTCCTGGCTCCTGCTCAGAGCGCGGTGCCGCGGATGCGGAGAGCCGATTTCGATCATGTATCCGCTCGTCGAGCTCGCCACGGCCGGTATCTGGACATACATGATATGGCGCCATGGGATCACGGTGGAGGCGCTTCGCGGCGCGGCTTTTGGCACTATCCTGCTCGGCATCGCGATGACCGATGCTCGCCAGTACATCATTCCCGATGAATTCACCTGGGGCGGTCTCGTCATTGGGTTGTTGTTCAGCCTCGCTGCGGGTCTTGCCGGCCTCGGGGCAGCGCTTCTGGGTGCAGCCGTGGGATTCGGGCTGCTATGGCTGGTAGGGACGGTGGGAACCTGGGTGTTCAAGGAGGACGCCATGGGTGGCGGAGACATCAAGATGATGGCGATGGTGGGAGCCTTCCTTGGGTGGCAGGGGGTGTTGCTCACCATCTTCCTGGGTGCACTGGCCGGCAGTCTGGTCTTTGTGCCGCTGCAGCTTGTGGGTCAGAAGAAGCTGGTGCCATTCGGCATCTTCCTTTCCATCGGCGCCGCCATCACCTACGAGTTTGCCCCGGGCATACTCGGATGGTATGGCCAGTATCTGGCCGGCGCATGAGGCAGATCCTGAGAGCATGCAGTACGGTCTTCATCACGCTGCTGCTGGGTTGCCGCGGCGATGCACCAGCCCGATCCGGTGCAGCGTCGATGGATCGTCTGGTGGACAGTCTTCAGGCGCCCATCGAACGTGCCACCGGGCTCGACTTCAGGGAGCGCCCCCGGGTAACAACCCGCTCGAGACAGCAGGTCAGGGCGTATCTGGTGCGGAAGCTCGACGAGCAATTGCCTCCTCCCAAGCTGAAGGGACTGGAGACGACGTATAAGCTCTTCGGCCTCCTTCCAGATACCCTTCAGCTTCGCTCCCTCCTTCTCGATCTCTACACCGAACAGGTGGCAGGCTACTACGATCCCGACTCAGCCACTCTTTTCGCTGTAGCCGACGCCGATCCGGCGCAGCTTCGGCTGGTACTCGCGCACGAGATGATCCATGCGCTCCAGGGCCAGTACATCCCGCTGGACTCGATTCTCCAGGAGACGTCGAACAACGATCGGCTTACCGCGGCACAGGCGGTCCTGGAGGGACAGGCCACGCTGGCGTCGATCGAGGTGCTTGCATCGGGGCAGGATGTGACCTCCAATCCTGAGTTTTGGGACCTGTATCGCCAGCAGGTGCGGCAACAGCAGTCATCAATGCCGGTGTTCGCCAAGGCCCCGCTCATCGTGCGGGAGGCGTTGATTTTCCCTTACCTGGCAGGTGCCGAGTTCATGCAGTGGTGGAAGAGCTCGCCCCTCCGGGATACCGTGCCTTACGGGCCACGCATGCCCCGTTCCACCGAACAGATTCTCTTTCCCGAACGGCACCTGAGCGACGCACCCGTGCAGCTGCGGTTCGCCGGAAACTCGGCGCACATCCACGAGGATGTGCTGGGCGAAAACGAGATTCGCGTGCTCATGGCCCATCTGACGGGCAGCGCCGAGGTTCGCGATGGGGGCCCGACCGGGTGGGGCGGCGACAGATACCGGGTCATCTCCACTCCATCAGGCCCGGCACTGATCTGGTACCTGGTATGGGACGACAAGCGCTCGGCAGAGCGGTTTACCTGGGGGTTGGGAGGCAAGCTGCGACAGACGTCGCGCCAGGGTTATCGAACCCTGCTCGAGAGCCTCGAATTGGGAGGAAAGCCGGCGCTTCGTTACGTGCTTGCGCCGGTGGACTGGAAGAGTTGGGGCGACGTGCCGATGGTGACATTGGTGAAATAACGGCTGGGGCCACGCCCCGGGGCCGCTTGGGTGACGATCAGAAAAGCTGGGTGACGCTGTAAAGAATCAATCCCACCAACCCTCCCACCAGGGTTCCGTTGATCCGGATGAACTGAAGGTCTCTTCCGACCAGAAGCTCGATACGACGCGAGGTCTCCTGGGGGTTCCAGGCGCTCACCGTCTGTGCGATCAGCTGGCCTGCCTCGTGACGGTGCTGCTCGACGACCTTCAACACCGCGCCGGTCACCCAACCGTCGATCTTTGCCAGTAAGGCTTCGTCCTCGAGTGCTGCCCGGGCGAGGGCAGACAATCCGCGAGCGACGGCATCCATTGCGCCACCATCGGCTATCTGATGCTGGCGGCCCAGCGCCGCCTTGGCCTCGTTCCATATGGAAGCGGCCATGCGGCCACTGGTCTCCGGGTCCAGGATCTGCTGCTTGATCGCTTCCGCCCGCGCCCTCACCTCGGGAGACTCCTGAAGCTGAACGATCCACTCGATCAGCAGCTGATCGAACTGATGCCGCAGCTGGTGATCGGGATCGGCCCCCACTTCGTAGAGTGTTCGTTCGATCCCACCCTGCACCTTCCGGTGGATCTTCTCGTTGACCATCTCGGGTACCCACCAGGGGCTCTCCTCCCGAATTCGATCTCGAATCAACGCCTCGTTCTCCGCGACCAGAGTGGTGAGACCACTGATGATGCGATCGAGCAGCTGCTGATGCCGGCCCTCCACGGTAAGCAGCTCCAGTCCCTTCGACAGCACCGGTGCGATCGGCATCCGGCGCAGCGGCTCCACTACCGTGCGGTCCAGCAGGGCGTGGACATCCTCGTCGCGGACCACCGCGCCGGCACTCCTGAGGGCGGATGCCACATGTTCTGCGGCTTTGCGCGCGTGCTCGGGCTGGGCCAGCCACTCGGCGGCGCGCCGGCTGATTTGTGCGGCTCGGAGTTTCTCCGTCAGGACCTCCGGGGACAGGAAGTTGTTTTGCACGAAGTTGCCCAGACTTCGCCCGATCCGGTCCTTGCGGCTGGGAATGATCGCAGTGTGCGGAATCGGTACGTTGAGCGGATGGCGGAACAGGGCGGTGATGGCGAACCAGTCTGCGATCCCACCGACGAGTGAGGCTTCTGCTGTCGCTCGAATGTATCCCAGCCACGGATGGCGTGGCTCCAGGAGCCGGGCGACCAGGAACAGGACACCCATGAAGACGAGGAGCCCTGTCGCCCTCATTTTCATCCGGTCGAGCTGGCGCTGTCTTTCCTCCGGGTCCGAGATCGGCTGCATAGTTGAAGAGTAGACGGTAGGGCGGGAAGGCGGTAAGGCGGGAAGGCGGTAAGGTTGAGGGCAACCGAGTCATCCCGAGCGCATGCGAGGGATCGCTCTGTGGGACGTCCGAACAACCACCTGCTCACTGGCGTCTCATGGAACGACCCCTCGCATGCGCTCGGGATAACGCGCGGGTGCTCGAGCCATCCCGATCGCCTTACCGCCTCCTTGAAGAAACCTCATTCCTGCGTTAACCTTACGGGCTTATGTTCGACGAGCTTTCCAGCAAACTCAACGCCACGCTCCAGCGGCTCACGGGGCGCGGCGTTCTGACAGAAGAGGCAGTCAAGGAGGGGCTCCGGGAGATCCGGCGCATTCTCCTGGAGGCCGATGTCAGCTTCGACCTGACTCGCGATTTCCTCACGCGAGTGCAGGAGAAGGCGGTGGGGCTCGCCGCCCTGAAAGAGGTTCGGCCCGGGCATCAGCTGGTCAAGATCGTCTATGACGAGCTGGTGCTGCTACTCGGGGAGAAGCAGGCCCCGATCGCCCACGCCACTGTTCCGCCTACCATCATCCTCCTGGTAGGTCTCCAGGGGTCGGGCAAGACCACCACCGCGGGTAAGCTGGCGCGTCGGCTCAAGCTGGAGCAGAAGGCGCCGTTCCTGGTGGCTGCTGACGTGTACCGGCCGGCCGCGATCGATCAGCTGCACACCCTCGGCCGTCAGGTCGAAGTCGGGGTGCACAGCGACAACGCGACGCAGGATGTGGTCAAGATCGTGCGTGACGGCGTGATCGCGGCCGGGAAGGCGCGGGCGCGGACGGTCATCGTCGATACCGCCGGCCGGCTCCAGATAGACGAAGAAATGATGGGTGAGCTCAAACGCCTCAAGGAGGCGATCTCCCCTCACGAGATACTGCTCGTGGCCGATGGCATGACAGGCCAGGACGCGGTTCGGATCGCTCAGGGTTTTCACGACGCGCTGGGCATCACCGGCGTGGTGCTGACCAAGATGGACGGCGATGCTCGCGGCGGCGCGGCGCTATCGATCTACGGGGTCACCCACGCGCCCATCAAGTACATCGGTGTGGGTGAAAAGCTCGATGCACTGGAGCCGTTCCATCCCGATCGGTTGGCGGGCCGCATTCTCCAGCAGGGCGACATCCTCTCGCTGGTCGAGAAGGCTCAGACCACGGTCGATGAAAAGGAAGCCGAACGCCTCGCCAAGAAGGTCACGTCGAAGAAGGGTCTCGATCTCGGTGACTTTCTGAATGCCATGCGGCAGATGCAGAAGATGGGCCCGCTCAAGAACGTGCTCGGTATGCTGCCGGGAATGAACCCGACCATGCTCCAGGCCGCGAAGGTGGACGACAAGAAGCTCAAGCACATCGAGGCGATCGTGCTGTCGATGACGCCCAGGGAGCGAACCAACCCCGACGTGATCAACGGTCAACGCCGGCTGCGGATCGCCAAGGGCTCGGGCCGCACGGTGCAGGAAGTGAACACCTTGCTGTCGCAGTTCAAGCAGATGCAGAAGTTCATGAAGATCGCGGGGAAGACCGGAGGCGCCGGTCTGAAGCTGCCTTTCGGACGCGGCGGATTCCCCGGTTAACCCCAGCACCAGGAACCCACATGGCAACACGCATTCGTCTCCGCCGGATCGGTCGGAAAAAGCTTCCACTGTACCGCATCGTCATTGCCGATCAGGAAGCGCCCCGTGACGGCCGCTTCATCGAAATCATCGGGACTTACGATCCCAAGGGCGAAACGGCCGCCGAGAAGATCAAGGTAGACGCGGAGAAGGCACGGCAATGGATCGCGAAGGGAGCTACGCCATCGGACACGGTCCAGTCGCTGCTGAAGCAGGCCGGAGTCTTCTCGGAGGCAACGAATCCGGAGGCGTGAGAGAGTCGCCGGTCACCAGTCCCCAGTTCGCCCAATTCTGGACTGGGTACTGACGACTGGCGTCTGACGACTGGCATCTGACGACTGGTGACTATGATAACCCGCCACGTGCTGGTGGGCCGTCTCAGAAAACCCCACGGGTTGAAGGGTGAGTGTAACCTCTTCCCGCTGACCGACGACCCCGGAGGAATCTTCGCCCCCGGACGCGAGATATGGGTGGTGGATCTGGAGGGAGAGGTGGTCGCGGGGCCGCTCGTGGTCGAGCGGAGCCGCGAGTATCACCGGGAGTGGCTGGTGAAGTTCGTGGGGGTGGAGAGCCGCGACGCGCTGGAGCCGTTCCGGGCCCACTTCCTCGGCGTACCTGCTGAGCAACTGAATCCGTTGGCCGAGGGGGAGGTGTACCTCCACGAGCTGGACGGCTTCTCGGTGCGGCTTCCCGATGAGACAGCGCTCGGCCTGGTGTCGGCAGTGTACGAGCTGCCGTCCGGCCTGATGATCGAAGTTCAGGGAGCCAAGCGTGAGTTCCTCCTGCCGTACAAGAAGGAGTTCGTGCGCGAGGTCGATCGGGCGGGGAGGCGATTGACCGTGACGCCGCCCGAGGGGCTGCTGGATTAGCGCGTCACCGTCCGATCCCTCGCATCCGCTCGGGATGACGCGCATGACCGCTCGGAATGACGCCGATGTTGACGATTGACGTTGTCACCCTCTTCCCCGAAGTCATCGCGCCTTTTGTGGCGGCGAGTATTCCGGGACGGGCTCAGGCCGCGGGCCTGGTGCGGTTTCGGTTGGTACATCTGCGGGACTTCACGCACGACCGTCACGCGACAGTGGACGACTACGCCTACGGTGGTGGCGCCGGGATGGTGCTGAAGCCGGAGCCGTTCTTCGAGGCGGTGGACACCCTTCGGCCGACTGGGCCGATCGTTCTGCTCTCCGCTCGCGGCCGCCGATTCGCCCATGACGATGCCGTGCGGTTCTCCCTGGGCGAGCGGCTCACCCTGCTGTGTGGTCACTACAAGGACGTGGACCAGCGGGTGGCGGACGGGCTCGCAAGCGAGGAGCTGTCGATCGGCGACTTCGTTCTCTCGGGCGGCGAGCCGGCAGCGCTCTGTGTGTTGGATGCGGTGGTGCGGCTGCTGCCCGGTGCATTGGGAGATCACGAGTCTGCCAGTGCCGACTCGCACTACGATGGACTGTTGAGTGCACCGAGCTATACCCGGCCGCCCGAATACCGTGGGCTGGAGGTTCCGGAGGTGCTCCGTTCGGGCAACCACGCCGAGATCGCCGCCTGGCGGGAAGCGGAGGCGGAGCGAATCACGCGGGAGCGGCGGCCGGACCTGTGGGAGAAGCACCGTTTGTCACCCTGAGCGTAGCGTTTGTCACCCTGAGCGTAGCGAAGGGGCGGAATGTGGCTTCGGCTCCTTCGCTTCGCTCAGGATGACAACGGGGTGACAAATGTGAGTCGTTACACTAAGATCGTACCAGTTTTTATGTGTTCACCGGGTGCCTGAGGGCGTGGAGGATCGGATAATGGAGCGATTGGCAGAGTTGGCCCGTGAGGGCTTGCGCACGGACATCCCTGCTTTCGAGCCGGGAGACACTGTCCGGGTCATGGTCCGCGTCCGTGAGGGAGACAAGGAGCGGCTGCAGGCATTCGAGGGAATGGTCATCGCGAAGCGCGGCGGAGGGATCAGCGAGACGTTCACCGTCCGCAAGATCTCCGCGGGTGTCGGCGTCGAGCGCCTGTTTCCCATGCACAGCCCCACGATTTCGTCGGTCGATCTGGTGCGCCGGGGCCGGGTGCGCCGCGCCAAGCTGTACTACCTGCGCGCGCTGAGCGGCAAGGCCGCCCGGATCCGGGAGAAGCGCGAGACCTGAGCCGATGGCCCCCCGACCCACGCTGATCCGGGAACGGGCGGTATGGGCGCAGGAGCATCTCCTCGTCGGCGTTGACGAGGCCGGCCGCGGCCCCCTGGCTGGACCAGTGGTGGCAGCGGCCGTTGTCTTTCCGGTTGGTTGTTCCTGCGTTCGCGGCTTGCGCGACAGCAAGATCCTTCCTCCAAGCAAGCGTACCAGACTAGCCGAGCGAATTCGGGGGCGGGTGATCGCCTTCGGGATCGGTGCCGCCTCCGCCCATGAGATCGACCGGTTCAATATCCGGGTTGCTACCGCGCTGGCCATGCGGCGGGCCATCGCCCGGCTCTTCCTTCGGTCGTCTCTCGGACGGCCATACCGCATTCTAATCGACGGCCTTCCACTTCCCGAGATCGGGTACCCTCACGACGCCCTCGTGGATGGCGATGCCAGGTGCCAGTCGATCTCAGCCGCAGCCATTCTGGCGAAAACGGTCCGTGATGCCCTCATGCACCGGTTGGCAGCTCGGTATCCCGGTTACGGCTGGCACACCAATGTCGGCTACGGCACCGAGGAGCATCAGGAAGGTCTTCAGGCCCTCGGCCCCACCAAGCATCACCGTCTCACCTTTGCCCCTCTCGCGCAGCTGACCTTGCCGCTGTGATTTCCGCCCGGTGTCACCTCGCTGCGCTCGTCGTCGGCGTCAGGGTGACAGTCATGTTTCTACCACTCACTCCAGTGCTTCTGGCCCAGGAGTCCAACGCCGAGCGCATTCTCAGCGGCCGCGACACCCCGGCGCATGATTTCGATCTGATCCATCAACGAATCGAAGTCGGCAACTTCGACTGGAACGCGCCGGCGTTCGACGGCAATGTCACCACGACGGTCGTGTCGTTGCGGCCGGGCCTCGACTCGATCGTGTTGAACATGGGCCGGCGGCTGGCGGTGCGGGCCGTAAGGGGCGCACAGCCTGCCCTGAGCAAAAAGGCGAAGAGCCCCCGAGCAACGCGAGGGGGCAGTGCGCCCCTGCGGTTTGCCCGGATCGGTGACAGCATCGTGGTCCGCCTCTCTCGTCCAGCCGGATTCCGGGATACCGTTCGTTTTGCGATCGACTATCGAGGGCAGATCACCCATGGCCGTGGTCTCTACTTCTTCGAGGCCGAGCCGGGCCGGCCAGGTCGAACGCAGCAGGTATACAGTGGCGGCGGGACCGACGGAAACCCAAACTGGATTCCCACCTACGGCCCTCCGAATGACAAGGCAACCTGGGATCTGATTGCCCGGGTGCCGGTTGGTCTGACTGTAGTCTCCAATGGACGGCTGGTGAGCGACCGGCCCGATGCAGCAGCGCGCGGCGCTGGGGCCGCGAAGCCGCGTACTCACACCGTGCACTGGCGCCAGGAGCGCCCCGCTTCCACCTACCTGATCTCGCTCGTGGCGGCGCCTTTGCGGAAGGTGACTGGTCGCTGGCGCGATGTTCCCCTCGAGTACTACATCTCTCCTGAGCATGTTGCGCAGGCGCGCCGGCTGTTCGGCGTGACGCCCGACGTCATGGAGACGTTTACCAGGCTTACCGGGGTGAAGTACCCCTGGGCCGGGTATTCACAGACCACCGTCACCGACTTCATCGGCGGCATGGAGAACGTGGGCGCCACCACTCTGGTGGATTGGCTCCCTGACGTGCAGGCCTACCGTGACAGGCCCTGGTTTCAGCATACGTTGATTCCCCACGAGCT
>DATFFX010000015.1:0-3876 GCA_035249825.1 Gemmatimonadales bacterium
GCTATCGTCTCTCGGGCTCTCGGGCACTCGTGCGCGTGCGGCCCCATCCCGGGCGCCGGTACGTTCGCGCCCACCCCGCCCCCGCCGCCCTCTTCCCCGTCGTGCTCCGTCTTCCCGTCCTGCTTCTGCGGGCGGGCGCGCGCGGGGAGACGTCGCCGCTGCGGGTGTACTGGAAGGAGCTGGGACGATACTTCCCGGAGCGACCTCGTATTGTCCGTTGTCCAGCTTGGTGATCTGTACGATGCCCTTCTGGCCCGCCTCCAGAACGAACTTGCTGAACCGATTGAAGCCGGCGTTGCGCTCGTCGAAGTTCGGATCGATCTGCTGCATTACCTGTTTAAGCCGATCGGAGCGCATGACATCGCCATTTCGGGTCATCTGCGCCACGGCTTCGGCCGCGAGCTCCCATGGATCACGCTGCGTCGAAGGGGTGTCCACCTCTTTGGTGAGGCCGGCCAGATCGTTATAGGAGTAATACTCGTCGCAGTTCTGGATCAGCAAATCGCTCGCGGATTCGCGGATACCAACCCCGATGACATACTTGCCGTACTCCTTCAGCTTGATCACCATCGTCGAGAAATCGCTGTCCCCCGACAGGAGAATGAAGGTCCCGATCTCGGGCCGGGTAAAGACCAGCTCGATCGCGTCTATGGCGAGGCGAATGTCAGTGGCATTCTTTTTACTGGAGCCAAACGCCGGTGCGAAGATCAGATCGATCGAGGATTCCGACAACGGGACGATGTACTGCGGATAGCGGCGCCAGTCTGCATAGGCGCGCTGCACGGCAACCTTGCCCTTGATGATGTCACTGTTGAGGAGGGTGCGCAGCTCCTTGGTGAGATCCTTCTGGATGCCGAGAGTGACGTTATCGAAGTCGATCAGTAGGGCGGCGTGCGGGGCATGTACTGGGGGCTGGCTGAGATGCCGGCCCGGCCGAATCAGCGGTCGGTTCACTTAGCGCTCGGTTCCGGGTCCGCAACCTCCGCGCGCTACCCTCGTTGCTCCTGGCCGGACCCGGTAATCGGCAGGGCATCGAGGGAGCCCACGAGGTCGAGGGACCATCTGTGGGGGCCCGCTTCGCACCCGGCCGACAGGCGGCGCACATGGTAGAAGCGAACCAGGGTTAGGCAACCACCGCCAAGGCCTGAGCAGAGTGTCTTCGGGGAGCGCGCCTCGCCGGCCGGGTCGCCGACGCGCGCCTTGCTCACCCTCGGAGCGGTCGAGCCGAAGCACCGGCACGACGAACGGCATCCGCGATGGAGGCTTGCGCGGCAAAATGTATCCGGACCGGCTCCACGTTGGAAGGGCTGGCGGCGATTCGGTCAGCCGAACTGTGGCTCGCCGGCTATCGGAAGGTCGAGGACGAAGAAAAAGCGGGTACCGTAGCCGGCGGCGGTTTCCACCTGCAGAACCGAGCCCATGGCTTCGACCAACTTACGGCAGATGGAAAGGCCCAGGCCCGAGCCGGAGAAGGCATACTCGCCCGGTTTGTGGCGACGACGGAAGGGCTCGAAAAGCGTTGCCATCGATTGAGGAGGGATTCCGCGTCCCGTGTCACGAACCGAGAACTCGATCGAACGGCCGGGAAGCTGAACGGCCGTCAGCTCGACAAAACCTTCGCCCGTGAACTTGAGCGCATTGGTCGTCAAGTTCAGCAACACCCTGCTCAGTGCCACTGGATGGCCGACCCGAAAATCGGACTCCGGAGAGGTTAGGCGCACGGTGAGGTTCTTCTCCTCCGCGATCGGCTGAACAATGTCTCGAACCGACTCGAGTATATCTGTGACGGAAAATGGAATGGGATCCAGATCGACGAGGCGGTCGCCTCCGCGGGCCAGCTCGATGACGTCGCTTGCGACCGAACTGAGACCGAACGCCGCGCTGTAAATGAGTCCCAGCTGCCTCTCCTGCACCGGGTTTACAACACCACTGCGGCCACGTTGAAGGGTTTCCGCCAGAAACAGAATGGAGGTGAGCGGGGACCGAAGGTCGTGGGCGACCTCGACCACCAGCTCCAATCCGTCGGGCGCGGAAAGTCGATCGGTAAAATGCTGGGACCAATCCGCCTCCAGGTGCTGCGCGATACGCTCCATGCCATTCAGGACCTGCAGAAGCTGGCCCGAATCGGCGGCGGGAAGAGCCGCCGCACGTTCCAGAAAAGCCCTGCGGATAAGCCCAAGCCAGTGGCGGGATAGCGCGCTGTGTGGGATGGAGGTGGTGGCGGATACCCCGGAGACTTCCTGCCTGATCGCGGCACACAGGTGGGCCAGGTGAGTGGTGGCTTCCTCGGGGCCGGAGGCGTGTTGCATGACCCGCTCCCACTCAGCTTCCGCCCAGAGCACCGATTCCCGTAGGGCGTCCCAGACGGCAGGCGCAACAGAGCCCCCACTTGGTCCGTTGGGATCCCAGACCAGGGCGGCGCCCGGGGTCTCCTGCGGTGTGCGGCGCCGCTCTCCGGTAGAGCCCGTCAGCACGGTCTCAGGCGTCACGCAGAAGTTCCGGTTTCATCCCTCTGGAATTCATGCTTGTCCATCAGGCGGTAAAGGGTCGTGCGGTCGATGCTGGCCAATCGAGCCGCCTTCGACATGTTCCCTCCCGCTCGACTGATCAGGCGAGTAAGGTATTCCTTTTCGAATTGGACGACGATGCGGTCCTTGGCAGGATGGTAGGCCTCGTCCATCACTCCCGGAGGCGTGACACTTTCCGCCGGCCACTCGCCGCTATCGTCGTAAACCGGAATGTCGTTGGGCTGGATCGTCTGGTCCGGCTCGGCCAGCACCGCGACATGCTCGATGACGTTCTGCAGCTCGCGAACGTTGCCCCGCCACGGTCGAGAACGCAAGAACGCCACACTTGCCTCGCTCAAGCGTGGAACCCGATCGCCCATTTGGCGATGCCGCTGCCAGTAGTAGGTGAGAAAGTGATTGGCGAGGAGAGGGATATCCTCGAGACGCTTGCGCAGTGGTGGCAGCTTGATGGGAACCACCCGCAGGCGATAAAAAAGGTCGCCCCGCAGCACGCCCTGATCCACGGCTTCCTGCGGCTCGCGGTTCGTGGCAGAAATGAACCGCACGTCAACCACCGCATCCTGCGTCTCACTTCCGACGCGGCGCACCACCCCATCCTGAATCACACGGAGGAGCTTGGCCTGGAGCGGCATGGTCATCTCGGTCAGCTCGTCGAGAAACAGCGTTCCGCCATTGGCCGTCTCCAGCAGCCCCGGCTTGTCGCGATCAGCGCCCGTAAAGGCCCCCTTCTTGTGCCCGAACATCTCCGACTCGAGCAGCGGCTCAGGCAAGGCGGCACAGTTGATAGGCACCAAAGCTCGGCCGGCCCGGCGGCTGTTCTGATGGATGAACTGGGCAATGACCTCCTTACCGGTGCCACTCTCCCCACTGATGAACACGGAGGCGTCGGTTCCAGCCACCTTGCGGGCCAGGTCCACTGCCTTCCGGAACAGGGGAGAGATGCCGATCAGCGCGATCTTGTCGCTGTGCCCATTCTGCTTCATAAGCTGCACGCGCAGATCCTGGGCCTCACGTGACATCATGACCGCGTGTGACGCACGGCCGATCAGGACCTGCAGGTGAGTGGCCGAAAATGGCTTGGGCAGGTAGTCCCAGGCTCCGGCGCGCAGGGCCTCGATACTGCTGGTGACACTCGGGTTGCCGGTCATCACAACCACGATGGTGTCCTTATAGGCCTCCAGCGTGGATTGAAGAATCTCGAGGCCGGACACCTGCGACATGTAAAGATCCACCAGGATGACATCGAACTTCCGGCGACGGACCGTCTCCAGTGCCTCCTCCCCACGGCCGATCAGGGTAACATTGTACCCATCCATCTGAAGCACACTGGCGCAGCTCTCACGAAGCG
>DATFFX010000016.1:0-3360 GCA_035249825.1 Gemmatimonadales bacterium
CAGCCCTGGAGAACTCCAAACGCTGGGCCGACGCCGGCAATGCCTATACCGAGGCATCCGAGGTAGCGGAGGTCGAGTACCTCAAGGCGAAGTACCTGGTGGATGCCGGGCGAGCGTTCCGTCAAGGCGGCAAGATCGAGGAGGCCGCCCGCGCGTACCGCACAGTTCTTCAGAAATATCCCAAGTCGCCCAGCGTAACCGAGGCTGAGGTCCGTCTGGCAGAGCTTACCGACGGCAGGATGTAAGAGGGTAACCGGGTAAGGTGGTAAGCGGGTAAGCGGGTAAGCGGGTAAGGCAGAAAATAGGTCTCGGACGAGCCCTTGTTTATCGGCCTGCATTAAGGGACGTATAAGATATGTTATGTTAAGTAAGCCTGGGGAAAACTGTGGAGAACTGTGGATGATCCAACTCTACAATGCCTCTAAATGATTGGTTCTCAGGATGTTACTGAGTTTCCCCACGCGGTTTGCCGCCTAGTCGTCCCGACCTTCCCACACACCACGGAACAATAGCCTCCCCTCACCCCTTAGCCAGATATCCGATGCCCGGCGGCCGTCGATCCGGGCCCGTACTCCCAAATCCCTGCCTCCCCTGCTCCGGAACGTCATGGGAAGCGTTGCCTCGGCCCGCACGGCCAGAGACAGCGCCGCCGCAACAGTGCCGGTGCCGCAGGCCAAGGTCTCGCCTTCGACACCGCGCTCGAATGTCCTTATCAGCCAGGATCCATCCCGCTGCCTCTCGGGACAGATGAAGTTGACGTTAGCTCCTACCGGGCCAACCCGGGGGTCCGACCGGAGCTCCCTTCCGCGCTTGAGAACATCAACCGCTTCGATGTCCTTGACCCGAACCACGAGATGAGGCACGCCCACCGTTCCCAGCGCCTGCCAGTGCTCCCCTGATGCCGGCTTCAGATCCGGCACATCGTGAGGCGCGTCCACATCAGGCAGGTTGATCTCGGTCGTGTCGGTCTCGGGCCGGGAGGTCACCCGGACCAGGCCGGCATCGGTGAGTAAGCAGAACTCACCCGGCGGAACCAGCTCGAGGTCCACCGAAAGCCGCCCGCTGCATAAGGCGGCATTACCACACATGGCACCGTGGGAGCCGTCGGAATTCCAGTATGACATGCGAACTGTGCCCGGCGTGGCGGGCGTCAACAGGACCAATCCATCGGCTCCGACACCGTTCCGACGGTCACAGATCGCGCGCACCTGTGACGGCCCCCAACGGACGGCTGGTGTGGCGCGGCCATCGAGCATCACGAAGTCGTTGCCCGAGCCGGTCATCTTGTAAAACACGGTTCCCCTCACAGCCGTCCTATCATCGACTGGAGCCGCAGCCACCAGACCATCCAGATGGCCTCCCGGACTATCCGCTTGTTCATCTTGCTCTGACCTTCGACCCGGTCGGTGAATACAATGGGAATCTCGGTCAGGCAAAACCCTTTTTTCCAGGCGCGGAAGCTCATCTCGATCTGAAAGGCGTAACCGTTCGAGCGGACTTTCTCAAAGTCGATGGCTTCGAGCACCTCGCGCCGAAAGCACTTGAACCCGCCGGTGGAGTCGGCCAGGGGCAAGCCCGTGATCCACCGGGCGTACTGGTTGGCGCCAATGGAGAGCAGCAACCGCGAAATCGGCCAGTTGATCACGTTCACGCCGGAGCGGTAACGGGAACCTATCACCACATCAGCCTCATTCGCCGCGCGCACGAAGTCGCCTAGAAATTTCGGATCATGGGAGAAGTCCGCGTCCATCTCGAAGATGAGGTCGTACTTGCGTTCGATGGCCCAGCGGAACCCTGCGAGATACGCCTTTCCCAGTCCGGCTTTCGCCGGCCGGTGGAGGACGTGTACCCGTGGGGTGGAGCCGGCCAGCTCGTCGGCCAGTTGCCCGGTTCCATCCGGGGAGTTGTCGTCCACGACGAGCACCTCGAACCTCGGGTCCTGCTGGAGAATGGCTGGTACCACCAGCGGAAGATTGATCCGCTCATTATAGGTGGGCACCACTACCAGGAGACGCTCAGCCACGCGAGCCGCGCAGATGCATCAGAGCTCCTGCCAGAGTCGCCAGCAGGACCGCTCCCCAGGTAATCAGGGTGACGGTAGCTGCCAGCCGCACGATCGTCGGCCGGTATCTGAGTACCACACGGTGTTCTCCGCTCCGTGTGAGTGGCACCCCCATGAGAGCGTGGTTGACCCGAAGCACCGGCACCGGCACGCCGTCGATCTCCGCCTGCCAGGAACGATGATAGGTACGGCTGATGTGCAGAAGCCCAGGTCCGCTGTTACGCACCCGAACTGCCAAAGTATCGTCTCCGTTGCCTTCGATTGTTGCCGTTCCAGTGCCACCTCCCTGCCCCAGCGCCAGCACTGGCGCCTCTACAATGGCCGTCCTGGCCGGATCGAAGGTCGGCGACCAGAGAGTGGAGATCCGCCGTGCAGAGTCGGGCTCGACCTGTACCTCCGGCACCACAGCCGCTCCGGGCATGGCGGCATCGTTCAGATACACCGCCACTCGCTCATCGGCTCCCAGGAGGCGAAAGCCGGGGAGCTCGACCTGGCCTGGCAGCAGCACATACTTGCCGGCGAGCGCCCGGAGTGCGGCACTGCTGAGGAAGCCAACCCAGTACTGCTCCAGCTCTGTAGCGGTGCGAGCCGATTGGCGCGCAGTATAGCGCGTCAGATCGTTGTACCAACGAAGCTGGTTGCCATGGTAGCCGAAGACCTCCGGAACGCCGTAGCTGGCCAGAAAACCCTCAGGGTAAACACCACCGACGCTGAGCACGCGCTCGCCCGGAGCCAGTCGGGCGCGCAGGGCCTCTATCCCTGGATCCTGAGGGAAAAAATCGTCATAACTGACAATCTGAATGTACCGATCGTCGACCCTCATCAAGTCGAGCGCAGTGAGTACCGTCAGGACGATGACGACATGAGCGGCCTTGAGCTTATCACGGCTCCAGAGAAACACCGCACCCCAGGCAGCCCCACAAATCAGCGCGACGATCAAGGCCCCGGCCGTGAGTCTCGGGACGTTGGCAGCGAAAGCTTCAGCTCTGTTTGTCGCCTCGCTCCCGCCGAAGATGGAGGTCCACGTGGCATACAACCCGGTCCCGGTGGCGAGCGTCAACACCGCGATGAGCAGCGCACCCGCGGCTCCGCTCGCCAGCCCGACCGACATGGCCCGGCGCGCGCGGGAGTCACCCTCCGCCAGGACTCGCTCGATCAGTAGTGCGGCGAGCAGGGTAAGAGCCACAATGACCAGATAAGTGGCCAGGCTCGGCGCCCTGAAGTTCTTCAGGCCCGGCACGACGGCATACAGCAGTCGGAACATCGGAGTGCCCGCCCCGAGCGCGTACAACAACGCC
>DATFFX010000017.1:0-6376 GCA_035249825.1 Gemmatimonadales bacterium
CACATCGCTCGATTCCTCCGCAACCGGTTCGGCTGCGATGGCGGCATCGCGTGCAACCGTGAGAATGGTGCCTTCACGTGGATCATCGAGCGACTCATACAGGCGATCGGCACCGTGTCGAATCGCCCGGGCGATGTCGGGAGCCCGGGCAACGGCTCGGTCACCCAATGCCTCGGTGAATCCAAGCAGGAAGTGGGCTAGCATCATCCCGGAGTTGCCCCGTGCCCCCAGGATAGCAGCGCGGGCCATGGTGCGCGCGGTCTCTGAAAGCGGAGCGTCGCCGAGCGCTCGAAGAGCGTCGGCGACGGCACGAAGCGTGAGGCTGAAGTTGGTGCCGGTGTCCCCGTCCGGAACCGGAAATACGTTGATGCGGTTGATCTCATCGCGCCCGGCGGCTACCCAGTCGGCCGCCGCATAGACGGAGCGCGCCAGCCTGGGTCCATCTACATAGGCGATGCCGACCGTCATGGCCGGCGAGTCACTCGGCGACGACGGAGACGCGAAGCTCAGCGTGGACCTCGGGATGCAGCCGGACACTCACCGTATGCTCTCCCACTGTCTTGATAGGATGGTCGAGCTCGATGCGGCGCTTATCCACCGTGTGGCCTTCACCCGCGAGAGCATCGGCAATATCCTGCGTGGTGATCGAGCCGAACAGCTTGCCTTCCTCCCCGGCTTTGCCGGTGAGATTCAGCTTCACGGCGCTGAGGGTGGCCGCGACGCGCTGAGCCTCAGAACGCTCGGCCTCATTGCGCGAGGCCCGGGCCCGCGTCTCCGCGGCGATGCGCTTCTTATTCCCTTCTGTGGCTTCGTACGCGAGACCCTGGGGCAGCAGGTAATTTCGGGCGTACCCTGGTTTGACCCGGACCATTTCACCGGCCTGCCCCAAGCTCTTCACATCCTCACGCAGAATCACTTCGATCATGGACGTACCCTCAAGTTGCCGGCCGAGCCAAGAGGCGACGCCGGAAATCTAGCCAGGTGTCGGCAAGGCCGAGGAGAGTCAGCCCCGCCAATACGAATGGAAGGAGAAACATGGCCACGACGGATAGCGTGGCGATCACCGGAGCGGACACCTTGCCCGATCCGGCGGAGAACACGGCGAGCCCGCGCACCGCGTACAGTGTGGCCCAGACCAGCAACACATTGCCACCGATGGCGGGCCCGGCCGGGCCCAGCGGAAGCAGGCACAAGGCCAGCCCCACCACCCAGCCCCAAACCAGTTGATCGTTGAATTGAAACGTGGTGAAGGGCAGGGATGCCGCACCGATCGGTTCCCGTGCGATGCGATGATACCAGGCCCACGCCAGCCGCAATCCGCCTAGACTCGCCAGCGCCATCAACGCCGGATACAGCGATGCGACCGTCCGTGCCATGGAAGACATCTCGTCGATCATCCCCAGGCCAGGGCGGGTGCGCGGAGCTTCGCTCAGCCGTACGATCAGCTCTCGGTTGTAGGTCAACAGATTGTGCTCCAACGCGCGCTGAATCTCCCCCCAGCCGACCTCCAGGTGCCACATCCAGACGATCAGTGCGGCACCACCCAATGCAGTGGCAAGGAGCGCCCTGGAAAACTGAGATGACGGGCGCCAGAGCGTCAGCGCCAGAAACACTCCGGTGAGAAGCACGGCATGGGCGTGAGCGAACTGCACCGCCAATCCTCCGGGCTGATTCAGCCAGAGGGCGGACCAGGCCACTGCGCCCAGGATCCAAACCCATTCCCGCGTGGTGCCGGGACGAGAAAGAAGGAGCAGGCCGGCGAGGGGGCCGAACAGCAGTGGCGGCGGAGCCACCAGCAGGTACCCCGCGAGGGCCACCACGGCCGGCCACTTAGCTCGCGTCAAGGAGTGCTGTGGTCCCGCCCTCCCGCGGTGTTGCGCTACCGGTGCGGTCAGGCCCCGAATCCCTTGATATACGGCAACAGGGCCAGCTGGCGCGCACGTTTGATCGCGGTGCTTAGCTGGCGTTGATGCCGGGCACAGGTGCCTGAAAGCCTGCTGGGGAGAATCTTGCCACGCTCGGTCAAAAACCGTGACAGGGTGCGCTCGTCCTTGAAATCCACGACTCTCACGCCCGATTCGCAAATGGCGCAGGTCTTCTGTGGCCGTCTCATTCGTCGTCCTCCTCATCGCTCTTGCCGACGGTCACCGGAACCGGCTGGGCGCCTTCGCTGACCACAACGAGGAACCGAAGAACCCCCTCATCCAGCTTGATTGCCCGCTCGAACTCCGGCAGTGCAGTGGCATCGGCGTCGAATTTGGCGACGACGTAGTACCCGGTTTCGTGCTTCTTGACCGGATACGCAAGGGTTCGCTTGCCCCAGTGGGTCACCTGGGGAGGCTCGATGCCTTCCTTCTGAATCAGGGAATGGAAGCGGGTGAGGCGCTCATTGATGGCGGTCTCTTCGAGTGCACTGTCGAAGATATAGACCACCTCGTACTGACGGGTCATGACACCTTCCTTCGGTCTGGCCGGTGTGAGAGCCGGCACGGTTGCCCCGGGCCTGGTGTGGACGCCGGGGAGGAGATATGTGTGGCGGAAGATAGCAGCGTGAACGGTGAAGAGTAAACAGTGTTCGCGCTGTTCAGCTACTGAACCGAAACAGCATCACGTCCCCATCCTGCACCACATAGTCCTTCCCTTCAGCCCGCGCCAGGCCCTGTTCACGCGCCGGCTTCCAGCCACCAGTGCGGACGAAGTCCCCGAAGGCCACAGTCTCCGCCCGAATGAAGCCCTTCTCGAAGTCGGAGTGGATAACGCCGGCCGCGGCCGGGGCCTTGTCTCCCCGATGCACTGTCCAGGCGCGCACCTCTTTTTCACCCGCAGTGAAATAGCTCTGAAGACCGAGCAAGTGGTACGCCGCGTGGGCCAGCCGGTCCAAGCCGGACTCGGTGAGGCCCAGAGACTCCAGGAACTCGCTCCGGTCCTCCGGGGCGAGCTCGGCCAACTCGGCTTCGACCTGAGCGGAGAAGGTGACTACCTCGGCTGTTTCGCGATCGCGGATCAGGGCGGCACGAAGCGCGTCGACATGGTGATTGCCGGATGCAATCTCGTGCTCCGAGACGTTCGCCGCATAGAGGACCGGCTTCGCCGTGAGCAGGTTGAAGGCCCGGAACAAGGCCGCTTCCTCTTCCGTCGGTGTGACCGCGCGTGCCGGATTCCCGGCGGCGAGCTCTCGCTGAAGCGCCTCCAGTAGTCTCAATTCCAGCTTGGCCTGCGGGTCACCGGACTTGGCGGCACGAGCCGTCTTGTCCAGCCGCTTTTCCACGCTGGCGAGATCGGCCAGTCCGAGCTCGATGTTGATGATCTCGCGGTCGCGCACCGGATCCACCGCTCCCATCACATGCTGGACGTCCGGATCTTCGAAACAGCGAACTACGTGGACAATGGCATCTACTTCCCGGATGTTCGCCAGGAACTGATTGCCCAAGCCCTCACCCTCACTTGCCCCCTTGACCAGTCCAGCGATGTCCACGAATTCGACGACTGCCGGAACGGTACGTTCTGGCTTCACGATCTCGGCCAGGGCGTCCAGCCTGGGATCCGGAACCTGTACGATGCCGGTATTCGGCTCGATCGTCGCGAAAGGGTAGTTGGCGACCAACGCCTTGGCCGATGTCAGGGCGTTGAACAGCGTTGATTTGCCGACGTTTGGGAGTCCCACAATTCCTAGCCGGAGCATAGATCTCTGCTTTTCTTTACCACGAAGACACGAAGGTCACGAAGTACACCCGGGAATTCACTTCCATAGCTGTTACTTCCTTTTGTTTCACTTCTTTCCTGCTTTTTCGTTCGCGGCCTCGATCCGCCGCGCTCACGATCTCGGACCGCCCTTCGTGTCCTTCGTGCCTTCGTGGTGAAGCAGTTACCGGAGCACCGTCTCCGCGAAGATCCCCGACGCCATTACCGATTGAACCGGGTCATTGCGAGCTCGATCCCATCCTGAAGCCAAGCTTCGACAGCCTCGCTCATCGGATCCAGGAGCCCTTCTATAATCGTGTGCTCATCTGGGGTGAATGGGCCGAGCACGAAGTCCGACAGGTCGTCCCCGGCAGGCTGCGGCCCTACGCCTATCCGCAGGCGAGCATAATCCTGGCGCTGTAGCGCACCTTCGATGCTCTTGAGTCCATTGTGGCCGCCGGCAGAACCGGCGCCGCGAAGACGAAACCGGCCGATCGGCAAGGCAACTTCGTCGACCAGGATGAGCAGGTGTTGGCTGGGATCGAAGTCGGGAAGGGAACGGAGCGGAGCCAAGGCTGCCCCGCTCCGGTTCATATATGTATGAGGCTTGAGAATGGTAACCCGGTGAGATTGCCAGCTTCCCTGCGTTTGGCGGGCCCGGTCGGCACGCCGCAATGGGGGCAGCTTCCAGCGGGTCACCAGGCGATCGGCAAGGCGGAACCCGGCGTTGTGCCGGGTATCCTCATACTCAGGGCCGGGGTTCCCCAGCCCCACGATCACGCGCAGAGCCTATTCCTTCGCTTCGACTTCGTCCTCGTCCGGCTTCGGCTTACGAATGAGCTCAGGTTCCGTAGGAGCGACTGCCTCTTCAACGACCGCCGGGGCCTCCTCGGTGCGGGGCGCGACGACGGTACACACTGGTGTATCGGGCTCGTTCAGAATCTCCGCCCTTTCGATCCTGATGTCGCGCACAAACATGGAGTGCCCGATAGCCAGGGCCGTGACGTCGAGCTCGACATGCTCCGGAATATCGGCCGGAAGCACCTCGATCTCCAGCTCACGGAGTGAGTGGTCGAGGACGCCACCGAAATTACGGACTCCATCAGGGATCCCGACCAGGTGCACCGGCACGGACAGGGTGACTTTTTCGTCGGCGCGCACCTCGTAGAGGTCGAGGTGCAGGATATCGGCGGGACGAACCGAGTCGCGCTGGATCTCGCGGATCAGCGCCTTCACTGCCGGTCGTCCATCCACGACCACATCGAGCACGGTTGTGCCGGCGCTGATGCCAACCAGCATCTTGTTCAGGGCTGCCGTCTCGATGGCGACTGCTTCCGGGGTGCGGTTATGTCCATAGATGACACCGGGGACTTTCCCTTGCCTCCGGAGGCTTCGAGCAGCGCCCTTGCCGGTGCTGTGACGGGTGGCAGCTTGAAGGTTTGCTTGCTGGGACATCGGTACCTCTCCTGAGAGTCACAAGTCACAAGTCACCAGTCGCAGTCGCAAGTCTCTGCCAGCAGCAGGTCCGTCTGGCGACTGGAAACTGGCGACTAATCGAACAACGAGCTCACCGACTGGTCGCTGTGGGTGTATCCGATCGCCTTGGCCAGCAGGCCAGCGATGGAGAGCACCTTCAGCCGATCAAAACGACGTTCAGAGGGAATGGCGATAGTGTTGGTCACCGCCACTTCCTTTACTCCCGAAGCCATGAGCCGGTCCACTGCGGGCCCGGAAAGCAACGCGTGAGTAGCACAGCAGTACACATCCTGGGCACCCAGCCTTTTCAGCGCTGTGACGGCCTCCGCCATCGTGCCGGCGGTATCGATCATGTCATCCGGGATGATGCAGTCCTTCCCGGTGACCTCACCAACCACATTGAGCACCTCGGCGATATTGGCCGAAGGCCGCCGTTTGTCGATGATGGCCAGCGTAGCATTGAGCCGCTTGGCGAATCCCCGCGCCATCTTGGCCGATCCAACGTCGGGTGCGACGATGACCAGCTCGCGTAACGACTTCTGCCGGTAGTGGTTGACGAACACAGGCGCGGCATAGAGGTGATCGACCGGCAAGTCGAAGAACCCCTGCAGCTGATGCTGATGGAAGTCCATCGCGAGGACCCGGTCGGCACCGGCCATCGATACCATATTCGCCATCAGCTTGGCACTGATCGCGACCCGCGGCTGATCCTTCCGGTCCTGGCGGGCATAGCCGAAGTACGGTATGACCGACGTGACCCGCGCCGCGCTGGCCCGCTTGGCGGCGTCCATGAGGAGCAGGAGCTCCATCATGTTCTCCGCCGGCGGGTTGGTGGGCTGGATGATGTACACATCCCGACCCCGGACGTTCTCGTCGATCTTGACGAAGATCTCGCCGTCGGCAAAGCGGCGGAGCGTGACCTGACAGAGGGGCTGCCCCAGATGGGCAGCTACCTCGGTAGCGAGCGCTCGGTTGGCCGACCCGCTCAGGAGCAGCATCTGGCTGCGCGACAGCGACAGGTCCGTCATATTCGAGCCCGCAAACCTAGCTACCACCACAGGCTTACGTCAACCAGCGGACTCGGCGCGGCGCCGGCGACGACCCGTCGCGAGGTATGGTCGAACCGCCACAGTTGTGGGCCGCTCGCACATGTTACTGTTCTCGTCACACACAGTCGCTATGACAATGTGACGCAGGTTATTGCAAAAATCAGCAGTGT
>DATFFX010000018.1:0-5230 GCA_035249825.1 Gemmatimonadales bacterium
CATCGAGGTCGCGCCGGGGGTGCACCTCATCGCGCTGGTCTCCGAAAACGTCGGCACCAAGGAGCTGCGGGAGCTGTCCCTGGCCATCGAAACCGCGGATGGCATGATCGTGATGGCTGGGTGCTCGCATCCGGGAATCGAAAAGATCGTCGAAAGCGCGACCGCCGTAGACCCACGGGTGCATATGGTGCTCGGCGGCTTTCATCTGCCCAGCGCCCCCGATCAGGAAGTCGCCCGGATCTCCGCAGCGCTGCATGACAGGTATAAAGTGGCCCGAATCGCACCGGGCCACTGTACCGGTGAACCGGCGTTCTACCGGTTCAAGAACACCTGGAAGGATCGGTATACCTACGCCGGTGTCGGGAGCGTCATTGACCTTCGGTAGCGCCAGTAGAGTGGATTCTCCTCCGCGCACTGCAGTTCGCTCCGGCGTGGAGATCCCAACAGGACTGCTGCTCACTGACGTGCGCTATGGAGAATCCGCGCTTACTGGCGCTACCACGCGCGGCAGAGTGGATCTCCTTCGCGCACTGCAGTTCGCTCTGGCGTGGAGATCCCAACAGGACTGCTGCTCACTGACGTGTGTGACGGAGAAACCGCTCTTACTGGCGCTACCACGCCACGCCGTAATCCTCGCCGTGGTTGCTGGACGCGCCCCACATCGTGCCATGCGCCCGATCGAACAGAATGGCATTGATCGGCCCCGAGGTGCGCTCCTCCTCCTCGAGCGTGTACCCCATCCCTTGAAGCGACGTACGCACGCTGTCCGGCGTGGCCGATGCGACCAGCAGCCGGCCGGGTCTCGACTCGTGCGCTCCGAATGACGACCGCATCTGATAGCTGTTGATATTGGGCGCCTCCGCCGCCTGCTGCGGAGTCATGCCGAACTCGACGATGTTCAGGAAGAACTGCAGGAGGTTCTGGTCCTGAGAGTCACCGCCCTGGACGGCAAAGGCGAGAAACGGCAGCCCGTCCTTCAACGCCAGCGTGGGCGTGAGAGTGACCCGGGGACGTTTTCCCGGCTCGATCACGTTATACGGGCCATCCTCCGCCCGGGTGACGAAGCTCTGAGCACGCTGGCTGAGTCCGATCCCGGTTCGCCCGGCAACGACTGCCGGCACCCACCCACCGCTGGGCGTGATGGACACGACCCAGCCGGCTTCGTCGGCCGCCTCGATCGACGTGGTCCCGGTGTAGAACTGCTCACGGAACGATGAGTCCACCTGGGACGAGCGCTGGGGAACATTGAGCCGATCCTGGCCTCCGCTCTTCTCCAGCGTATCCGGGGCGGGCACCACGGTCCAGCGCGCCAGCTGTTCTCCAAAGGGATTGCGCCCGGACTGATACGGATAGGGATCGCCGGGCTTTACCGTCGAGTCGTTTCGGGTCCAATCGATCTGCGCGAACCGCTTCCTGGCATACTCTTTCGAGAGCAGCCCGGCGACGGGCTCAGCCGGCGGAAACGACGGATCACCGTAGTAGAAGTCGCGATCGGCATACGCGAGGTTCATCGCCTGGTACAGTGCGTGGATGTATCTCGCCGAGTTGTAGCCCATTCCCTTGAGATCGATGTTCTCGAGAATGTTCAGCGCCTGGAGCATGACCGGCCCCTGCTGCCAGATCGGGAGCTTCGCGACAGTTATCCCTTTATACGTCGTAGTCAGCGGTTCTTCGATGCGGACCTTCCACTCGGCCAAATCTTTCAGAGTGATGAGGCCTCCTTCTTCCTGCACCCCGCGGACCAGCTCCCGCGCAATGTCTCCCTTATAAAAGCGATCATTTGCCGCGTAGATGGCAGCCTTGCGGCCTTTTCCTGCCTTCAGCGCCATCCGCTCCGCCGCCACGAGCTTACGGAGAGTGGCCGCCAGATCTCGCTGCACGAAGATCTCCCCTGGTTCAGGCGCCTCGCGTGCGTGGCCCAGGTGCGGCAGGTAGACCCGCGGGGAGTACTTCCACTCTTTGATCTGCGATTTCTGTCGTTCGATGCCGTTGGCAGTCTGCGCCTCGATCGGATAACCGTCGGCCATCTGTATCGCGGGCGCGAGTACTTCAGCCAATGACAGCGTGCCGTATTCAGCGAGCATGGTCAGAAGTCCACCGGGGGTGCCGGGAGTGATTGCCGCCAACGGACCATATTCCGGCGGATGGTTGTATCCCCGCGAGCGGTAGTACTCAGCGGTGGCGCCCGAGGGCGCCACGCCGAGGGCATTGATGCCGATCACCTTCTTGAGCCTGGGGTGATAGATCAGGGCCTGCGTTTCACCGCCCCAGGACAGCACATCCCACATGGTGCTGCCGGCCGCGAGCATCGCGCAGGCGGCATCTACCGCGTTCCCTCCCCTGGTAAACATCATCGCACCGGTTGAGGCGGCGAGCGGCTTGCCGGTTATGGCGATCCAGTGCCTGGCATGGAGGGGAGGCTTCTGGGTGCGTTGGGCCGCAAGAGGCGTGATGATCCAGCAGAGCATGCCCAAGACGAGGGCAGTCAGTGAACGTGAAGCCGTCATCTTTCCTCCCTTCGCTACTCTCGCTTGGGTACTCCGCAATAGCCTCAACCTCGTATGCTAGGCCACCTTCGTCTTGAGGCTCCGCTCCAGCACGCGCTCCGCTCCTATACGCTCGGCGTGATCCGCAAAGCCGTTACCGGGCCCTCGCCACCGAAGCTTCTCCACCTCCTCGAAGAGGAGTGCATCGCTGCGGAGAGTTGCGAGCAGCTTGAACAACAGCGCGAGGTCGCGATTGGGCCCCAGAACCGAAGGAGGAAAATCCTCGATTCTGCCGTGACGCTCGATCAGGCGGGCCGCCGTCGTTGCTCCGATACCGGGAATTCCCGGATAACCATCCGCGGCGTCACCCACCAGAGCCAGAAGGTCGGGAATCAACTCGGGTTCCACTCCGTACTTCTCACGAATCGCGGCGGCATTTCGGATTCTCTGGCCACGGCGGACGACCTGCACCACCCGATCGCCGCGGACGCATTGTGCCAGGTCCTTGTCGGGTGTCCAGATGCAGACCTTCTCCACCGACTCATCGGTCGAGGCGATGTGTGCCGCGGAGGCAAGCGCGTCATCAGCCTCCAACTCGACCATCGGCCACACCGTCACTCCCATGGCGGCCAACGCATCTTCGAGCGGGTGAAACTGCGCCAGGAGGGCAGGCTCGATGCCTGCTCCGGTCTTATAGCCCGGCCAGAGATCGTTCCGGAACGACTCGATGACATGGTCGGTGGCCACCCCAATGTGAGTTGCCCCGGTCTCGATCAACTCCAGCACCGTATGCAGTACGCCGATAACGGCCCCGAACGGGCGATCCTCTCCCTTGGTGAAGCGGCGCAGACCGTAGAAGTGGCGGAACAGCTCGTAGGTACCATCGACGAGATGAACGAGCATGCCTCAAGTCTCGCGAAAGTTGCGAAAGGTGATGGAGTAGCGAAGCGTATCGACCTCCGGAATACTGTGCTCCCATTCGGTTCGGGCCGACCCACTCAGCAGGTAAGCCGACCGTGGCTCAGCCATCAACGATACACGTTCCCAGGTGGTTCCGACTTTACGCCTCAAGCGAAAGCGGCATGCGGACAGCAGTGAGATACCGATCACCTCGCCGAAGACGGCCTTGTCCCGGTGCCATCCGATACCAGCACCGGCGGCGTATTCCGTCACCAGGACCTGCTGTAGCCGTGGCGGCGGCAGGTCGGCGAAGCGCGCTGCTACCTCGCGCAACGAGAGCAGAAAGGCAGGAATGTCATCGGCCTTCCTGAGCACTCTCTGGTTGAAGTCGTACTGCCAGCCGAACGAGACCACCCGGCGCTTCCCGACATAGCCCTGGAACTGGAATTCCTGGAAGGGCAGCTCGCGGACATGGCTCAGCAGCTCCTGCTCCTCACCAGGCGCCAGGACTTCCGGACGATATACGAAGCCGGCCGGGAGAGCGGGGGCAGCCCCGAAGAGACTTCCTTGATTGTCGCGCCTAGCGGCCATCTTGTGCGTCCTCGCCCGGTTACCAATTTTGCCATTCGAGCCAGGGCAGGCAGTCTCAGGAACATGCGCGGGATTTCATTCCGCGCCAAGCGGGTGGTAGCGATTGCCATTCAACGACTTATCCGGGCGAGTTAGGGGAACCTCTTCATTTGTCGATCTGGGGAGCCCTCATTCGACGTATGAATGGAGGTCACAGCGAGCCAATCCAGCCGGTTCGTTCCGGCTCAACTCCACACCAGAAGGAGACGTACAATGCGGTTCATGGTACTAGTGAAAGCCGACAAGGACTCCGAGGCCGGGGTTCTTCCCAGCCGGGAGCTCCTTGCGGAAATGGGAAAGTTCAATGAGGAGCTGGCCAAAGCAGGTGTCATGCTTGCCGGGGAAGGGCTGCAGCCCAGCTCGAAAGGCGCTCGGGTCAAGTTCTCAGGAGACAAGCGGACTGTAATCGATGGACCTTTTTCCGAGAGTAAGGAGTTGGTCGCGGGATTCTGGCTCTGGCAAGTGAGATCGAGGGAAGAGGCGATCGAATGGCTCAAGCGCGCCCCCTTCAAGGACGGCGAGGTCGAGATTCGCCAGGTATTCGAAGCGGACGACTTTGGCGCCGAGTTTACGCCGGAGCTCCGAGAGCAGGAGGAGCGAGTGCGCCAGATGGCGGCTACGAAGAGGTGAAACGCCGACCACTCACTCAATCTCTCAATGAACGGAGCAGCCCGTGCAGATCAATCCCTACCTCAACTTCAATGGCGATTGCCAAGTCGCATTCAAGTTCTACGAGAAGGTGCTGGGCGGACGAATCGAATCCATGATCACACATGGCGATTCTCCGATTGCGAATGAGGTGCCGGCCACCTGGCACGATCGAGTGCTTCACGCGCGCCTGGTCGTCGGTGACGCCGTCCTGATGGCCTCCGACAGCCCCCCCGAGCAGTATGAACAGCCTCGTGGTCTATACGTATCACTCAACCTTCAGGACCCTGCGGAGGCCGACCGCATCTTTTATGCACTGGCTGAGAAGGGCAGCGTGACGATGCCGATCGAGCAGACGTTCTGGGCCGCCCGCTTCGGGATGCTGGTGGACCGGTTCGGCATTCCATGGATGATCAACTGCGCGGCGCCGGCAGCGTCTACCAATCAGGGCGTTGCCGCAGGCGGGCTTGCTGAGTCTCGATAGTTACCGCCATCCAGTAGTACATCCGCCCCGAGTCACCAGCTGATTCGGGGCGGTTTCCTTGTCGTTCTCGTGGCCTCTCGTT
>DATFFX010000019.1:0-3756 GCA_035249825.1 Gemmatimonadales bacterium
TCTGACCCGGAGTTGCCGGCTGGCCCTCTCGAAGAACTTCGACAATGGCGCCATCATCACTGATATGCATATCACCCGTCGTCCTGCATTCCCAGGCCATGAGGGGTAGCTCCTGACTGGAGTAGATCTGCAGCGGTCCTACCCCGAAGGCGTGGTGCAGACGTTGGTGCATGAGTGGCGCGAGGATTTCTCCGGCGGTCACCAGAATCCGGGGGCGAATCTCCTGACTGCCGCTTGAGATCAGATAGTCGGCCAGAAGGCAGAGCGTGCCCGGAGCCGCCACCAGCATGTGCGGTCGAAATCCGGCCAGCCGGGGAGCGATCTCTTCAGCCGGCTCCGCACCATCGAGACGCAGAGTCGGATGTATCCCGAGGCGTCCCATCCATCCCAGCGTCGCCACTCGCTCGTGCGGCCGTAGCCCGAACGCTCGCCAGCAGCGCTCGCGGAACAGCAGGTCCAGCCCCTGCTCCCTCCAGCTTCGGTAGAGCGGAAACGGGTCGCCTCCGGAGCTACTGGCCGCCGAGTGCAGCTCAACCGGATCCACGCCGCGCATCAGCAGTTGCGCCGGCGGACGGCTTTGGATCTCGGACTTGGTGCTGATTGGAATGAGATCGAGGTCAACCGTGCCCCGAATGTGCCGGGGGTGCAGGCGGTGCCGGTCGAAGAGCTTCCGGTAATAGGGCACTGACTCATAGGCATGTACCAGAAGCCGCCGAAGCTGAGCATCCTGGAACGCCTTCAGCTCCGCGCGTGTACCGGCCGGATGACGCACCACCGAGAGAGTAGTTCGAACCAGCTGAGGCACTGTCATACGAAGGACGAGATTCGCTGGCCCGATCGGAGCACCAGCACGTCCGGCGCCCTGCCCCCGACCGCGAGTAAGGGGGAAGACAACCCGCAGCTGCAGCGTTGCGATAGCAGCGCACCGCGATCGCCCGTGAGATAGCGGAACAGCGGCATCGCGCGGTTCACCAGCAGAGTGGCAGCCAGATTCCCCTCCGAGTCCGGAGGCAAGCTGCGCCCGGCATCGTCCAGGACCTCGAGGCGTACCACGTCTGTGTTCAGGTGCATTCCGCCGTGCGAGCATTGCCAGGCGATCTCCCGGGCTTCCGAGGTCGCATAGATATCATAGACCGGCGCGTCGAAGATGGCCGCCAGTGGGGTTCGCAATCCGTTCAGCGGCTCACCGCTCGTGAAGACCATCTTCACTGGCAGACGGGCGCCTCGAAGCTCGAGGGCACGACCGGCTTGCAGCAACGCGGAGGGCGCGCCATAGATCGCGGTGGGGGCGAACGCCGCCAGGGCATCGGCCACCGCCTCAGCCGGCTGAAGGCTGGTGATGTGACGCCAGCGCAGGCCCCGGTACCAACTCAATCCTTTTGAAGGGGACACTTTGTCGAGAATCGCGACCCGATCGGACGGCCCCAGTCCGCACGCTCTACGTGCCCGCAGCTTCACCGCATACTCCAGTCGTATCCATGCTCTGGGCTCGTAGTACACCCGGAACGGCTCCCCGGTGGAGCCGGAGGACAATGAGGACAGCCACTCGGAATCCACCTGCCCGCCGGTGAGAGCTGCCGGCCCTGCCTGGGTTAATTCCAGCTTCGAAACCGGCGGGAGGGCAGCCAGTGCCCGATAAGGATCGCGCCACAGGATCGGGTCGGCCCACTCGATCCCTGCATCCTGGAGTCGCCGGCCGTAAAACGTGTTGTTGCGGGCGGCGTGGAACAGCAGCCGGCTCAACCGCCGCTGAGCCAGTGCATCGGCCTTGTGGCCGTCCAGGCTCAGCGCCGCAAAGGTGGGAGCGGTGTCCACCACCAGCCAGAGCGGAACAGTATTCATGAGCTACTCGCGGAGGAGCGGAGGTGGCGACTTCACTTCAGTTGTTCAGGATGGAAGCGGTTCTGCGGGGCCCGATGGGCAAGAGACAAGCCAGTCCTGTTGCACCAGTACGAGTGACGCAACAGCCTGCTACAAGCTGTTCATAACCCGCGTGTTACTGCCGCTGAAGGAAACTGTAGAATGGGATCTGTGCGGATTGTCGCTCGGAATTCATGCTGTAGCATGGCGGCTACACGAGTGCCACAGTTGGCACCCGACTACAGCTGGAATAAGTAACTGAGCTTGAGGAAGAAGCCGTCTTCGGCGCGGAGAAGATCGGAGCGGCCAAGCACGGTTGGATCTCGTAGCGTGCTCCCGTAGCCGGCAAAGAGTACGGTGCCGGGGTTGGGCTGATACGAGAAGAGGAAATCGCCACGGAACGAGCGCCGCCCGAACGGCGCTGAGCGGACGTACCCGCCGGCCTCGGAGTCGAAGATCAGAATGGGAGCGCCGGTCCGGGTGTCGTCCCGGAGCGCGTCTCGCCGTTCGGTGGTGTATTCGCCGACCAGGCGAAGAAAGATCGGGCGGGAGAGCTGGTACTCGACCTTGAGACGCGGACTCCGCCAGATGTTCACCGTGCTCCCGTCGGTTCGCCGCCCCACGTACTGCAGCCGGTACAGGCCGTTCACCCGAAGTTTGTGGGTGGGCCGCCAGTCCACTGTGACATCGAGCCAGCTGATGTTGGCGCTGGCCCATTCGTAGAAATTCTCGTCATGGCCCCAGAGGAAGAACACGTTTCCGGAAAACTGAGCGAACTGAGGAGTGGCGAGCGTCAGGACGTAGTCCAGGTTCGGGATCGTCGGGGTGCCGGTGAACGGAATGGTATCGAGTCCCGTTCCGCCCGGAGCCGGCAGTTCCAGAGCATAGTCGTCATACAGATCAGAGGGGTACCCGAAGGACTCCACCAGCAACGACGCTCCCACCTTCCAACCGCCTTGAAGCGTAGTATTGGTGTTGAAGTGGAGCTTCTGGTCCTGAATACCCTCCCCCTGCACGAAGCGACGATACTCCCAAGTCCCATCCAGGGTGATGTCGCCGGTGAAGCTCTCGATCAGACCTCGAGGCTTCCCGTAAAGCGTGACCCTGTGATTCAGGTTGCTATGGACAATTCCGGGCCGCGAGATGAACCCGCTACCAGCCCGAAACGTCTCATCGATCCCGGTCATGCTGTACCGGAGACCGAACGTCCGGCCATTGCGCGCGAAGCGAGCCCCCCACAGGGGGGCCGACGTGGTGTTGCCCGCTGTTCGGGTGCGGCTACCCGCGAGCTGAAGCTGGGCACTGTACACCTCGCCGAACACGAGGCGGGCGTCGGCCCCGGCGACGCGGTTGTAGTTGTCGCCGTCGACCTTATCGGTATAGACCAGGCCTAGGCGGGACTGAGATCCGATATCGCGCTGGACCCGGAGCAGGTTGTAAACCGGGTTATCGCCGGTGGCCGAGCCGACCCGGTCATCTACCGCGGTCAGGACAGCCAGGTCGGTTCCGAAGGCCTTACCGGTGAGCTTGGCGGCGGCCACTGGCTGAATAATCCGGCGGGTATAGATCAGCTGATTGGGCGTCGTGAACTGCTCGATGCCATCGAGGAAGAATGGCCGCTTCTCGGAGAAGAAGATCTCCTGCCGCGGATCGAACGCAAACTGCTGTGCGTCGGATTCAACCTGGGAGAAGTCCGGGTTCGCGGTGCCGTTCAGCGTGAGATTATTGGTAATTCCCCAACGTACCGTACCGCCGAGTTCCGGCCCGCCACCGGCATACTCCCAACCATCGGCGCCGCGCGCGCCGGTGGTTCTCGACGTCAGTGATGGAGTGAAATCGAGAACCACTCCCCGCCGGAGATCGGTGAGCCCTACCAATCGCCCTGATTGAGCCAGG
>DATFFX010000020.1:0-2464 GCA_035249825.1 Gemmatimonadales bacterium
GCGCTGCAGATAAAAGCCAGAACGGCGCCCGAACCGAGGCGCCGAGGATTGTTTCGCGTTCCACTCACTTCCGGTCTCCTCCCCACCGACGTGCGATGTCAATGCTGACGTCAAGCTGATCCAATATGCGCTGGACAATGAAGTCTACCAGTTCGCTGACCTTGGTGGGGCGGTGGTAAAAGCCTGGCGCAGCGGGGATCACTACGGCGCCGGCTTCGGTCACAGCAGTGAGATTCCGGAGGTGCACCAGGGAAAGCGGTGTTTCTCGGGGCACCAGTATCAGCTTTCGCCGCTCCTTCAACGTCACGTCCGCCGCGCGCTCGACCAGAGACCGGCTGGTGCCTCCAGCGATTGCGGCGACAGTGCCCATGGAACAAGGACATATGATCATGCCGCTGGTACGCTGAGACCCCGAGGCGGGCTTGGCACCACGATCGTCATCGGGAAACACCGTGACGCTGGCCCAATCACCACCGGTCGCTTCCTTCAGGCCATCCAGGGATTTGATGCTGCATTCCTCTCGCAGCAGCCGCATACCGTGATCGGAGGGAATCAGCCAGAGCGGGACCTGGTTGCGGGCGAGCACCTCGAGCAGGCGTACTGCGTATGGCGCTCCCGACGCACCGGTAACGGCGACGACGATCGGATACGGCGTCACCGGCCGCGGCGATTGGGAGTGGGAGACCGGAGTGGGTGCTTGGGCGGCCCACCTTTCCGCCTTTCCGCCGTCATATCATCCGATCGAGAAGCGCAAACCCGAACACCACCAGCGACATCACCCCGTTCATGGTGAAGAATGCAGCATCCAGTCTGGTGAGATCGCCGGGCCGAACGAGGCTGTGCTCGTAAGCGAGAATGCCGGCTGCTACCACCAATCCAGCATAGTACCACATTCCAAAGGCGGCAGCGTAGCCGAAGGCGGCGAGAGCCGGGATGGTTGTACCGTGTAGCAATTTGGCCAGCATGATCGCCCGGGGCTCGCCCAGACGGACGACCGCACTACGCAGGCCGTGAGCACGATCGAAACCTGCATCCGGTAATGCGTAGAAGATATCGAAGCCAGCCACCCAGGTCCCCACACCTGCAGTAATGGCCAGCAGCATCCACCAGGGATCGCTCCAGCGGCCGGTGACCGCCAGGTAGCCCCCGACCGGAGCAATGGCCAGACTCGCACCTAACCAGAGGTGAGGCCACCAGGTGAAGCGTTTGGACAGACTGTAAAGGAGGATCCAGGCAAGCGCCACCGGACTCAAGAGGAGGCACAACGGATTCAGGGCTCCGGCCGTCAGGATGAAAATGCCGGCGGCAAGAATGACTGAGATCCATGCCTGAGTAAGGGAGAGTGTGCCCCGGGGAAGCTCGCGGTTCTCCGTTCTGGGGTTCCGCGCATCGAAGGCTCGATCGGCAATCCGGTTGAACCCCATTGCGGCCCATCGCGCCGCTGAAAACGCCACAATGACGAGCAGTACATCGCGGGGTGCCACTGGCTCGACATGGGAGGCAGCCAGTACTCCAAGCAATGCAAACGGCAGAGCGAAGAGTGTATGGGGCAGCTTGACGAAGTTGACGTACCGGATGAACAGGGATTTGCCGGAGAAGGTCTGGGGTTCGCGCGGCGGCAGGGCGGCAGGGCGGTAGGGCGGTACGGTCATGACGGACCCCTTACCGCCTCACCATCTTCGCGCCTTACCGCCAGCTTGATGCCCAGCCGATCCCACATGGCATCCACGTCACGCTTGGTTTCCGCATCCATGGTGATCAGCTCCGGCCACTCCCGGTCGAAGCCCTCTTCCTTCCATTTTCTGGTAGCATCGACGCCCATCTTGCTCCCGTACGTAAACGCCCTGCTGGAGTGGTCCAGCACATCGATCGGCCCCATGGTGAAACGAACGTCCCGCTCAGGATCGATGTTGTTGAGCGCTATCCACCACGCCTCATCCGGGTTCTGAACATTCACGTCCTGGTCCACGACCACCAGCACCTTCGCGAGGGACATGAGCCCCTGCCCCCAAAGGGCATTCATCACCTTGTATGCCTGGCCAGGATACTGTTTGTCGATCGAGACGAACACCAGATTGTGAAAGATCCCCGGAGCCGGCATGTGGTAATCGACGATCTCGGGAATGGTGAGCTTGAGCAACGGAAGGAAGATGCGCTCGGTTGCGTGGCCGAGATAAAAGTCTTCCATTGGGGGGCGGCCGACCAGGGTGGCCGGATAGACAGGTTCGCGACGAGAGGTGATCGCCGTGACGTGCACTTTCGGGTAGTAGTCCGCCAGCGAGTAGAAGCCGGTATGATCGCCGAACGGACCCTCCAGGACCAGATCCTCCGCAGGATCTATGTATCCCTCGAGCACCATCTCCGCCTCAGCGGGAACCGCGAGCTCGCAGGTCAGAGCCTTGGCCAGCTCGACCGGTTCCCGTCTGAGAAACCCGGCAAACAGGAATTCGTCGATCGTGGGGGG
>DATFFX010000021.1:0-2181 GCA_035249825.1 Gemmatimonadales bacterium
CCTTCGAGATAGCGATGACCCGGTCGGCACGAGTCCAGAAACCTCTTCGCCTGAGCGGGAAATCAACCCGGCGGGTGACGACGAGTGGTGTCCTGGTAAGGTATGCGCATATCCCGGCCAGGCTCAGGGCATGAGCATCATGAGCGTGGAGGACGGCCTTTTTTCTGCGGAGCTCCTTGAGAATGGCCGGTAAGACACGCAAATCGAATCCTGCCGACCATGGCGCCGTGTGCACCGGAACCCTCGACGCCTGCAGCCGCGCTGCAAGCTCGCTTCCAGCGCCGGTGACTACAATCTGCTCCAACCCCCTGCGGCTCAGCGCCTGAGCCAATAACCAGACCTGCCGTTGCCCTCCACGCCACTCGCGACCAGAGGCGACGTGGATGATGGGGGGCTCACGTCCTGGGAACAGCGTCTGCCTGCCAGGCGCCACCATCGCGCACGGCGGCCTCCGGCCCACTTTCCCGCACCACGTCGGCCAATAGGGTACGGAGCTCGGAAAGACTAAACGGCTTGTGAAGGTAGGGGCGGTCCAGGGTTTCGAGAAAGGCGAGCGTGTCGCCTCGAACCGTGTCGCCGGTGCTGAAAACCAGGCGGGCCGCGATCTCCGGGTTCCGGCGTGACAGGGACTCATAGAATTCGCGACCGCCGAACCGCGGCATCCGGAGATCGGAGATGATCAGATCGAACGGCTCATTGCGAGCCAGCGCCAACGCCTCCTCTCCGTCACTCGCGACCACCGGTATATGGCCCCATGCCTCCAGTGTCGCCCTCATGTAGTGCAGAATGTGCGGCTCATCGTCAACCACGAGCACGCGAAGCCTCCTGGTGGGCACCCGGGCGGCCGCATCGCTGGCGGGCATCGGCACGCGCGCACCAACCGGGAGCTGAACCGTGAAGGTCGAGCCCTTCCCCTCCTCGGTAGACAGCATGATACGCCCGCCGTGCTCCTTTACGATTCCCTGGCTGATGGACAGACCCAGCCCGGTTCCCTCGCCTTCCGCTTTGGTTGTGAAGAACGGTTCGAAAACCTGTGAGGCGAGGGTTTCCGACATCCCGGGTCCGTCATCGATGATGTCGATGGCGACGCCATCCAGCCACCGGCGCGCCCGTACCACGATCGTGCCCGGCCGCCCGGTGGATGCGACCGCCTGCGCGGCGTTGTTGATCAGATTGACGAACACCTGCTGAATCTGATTGGGGTCGATGTCAGGCATCGGGAGGTCGGGTTCTACCTCGATCAGTGCCTCTACCCGATGAGCCATGAGCTGGTTGCGTAACAGGACGAAGGTGCCGTCGAGGAGCGGCCTGAGGGCTGTGGGGCGCCGCTGGTGCTCCTGCTTCCGCGCAAAGCCCAGGAGATTTCTGACGATGCTCGACGCCCGCTCCGCTTCCTCTCGGATGACGGTCAGCGGCTCTCGTATGCTCGGAGGTACGTGCGGGACTTCGGTCAGGAAGTCGGCGAATCCGAGCACGGAGGCCAACGGATTGTTGAGGTCGTGGGCAATACCCGCGATCAGCTGGCCGATCGCCGACATCTTTTCTGATTGGATCAGTTGGTCTTGCAGGCGGCGGCGCTCGGTCTGATCGTCGAAAAGGAGCACGACAGCGGTCCGGTCGTTACTGGTAATCGGCACTGCGGTAACGGCATAGGTGCGTTCGCCCGTGCGGAGCTCGACCTCCCGGCCCGCTCCTTGCTGGTCGAGAGCGCGCTGGAGATCTGTGGCCCATTCGGGTGGGATGAATGCTTGCCAGGGCCGGCCGATCAGGCTTGCGGGCGGAGCGTTCACCAGGTCGGCAAAGGCACGGTTCGCCCGTCGAATCGCTCCGCTTCGATCCACGATGCACAACGCGGGAGAAATGGCATCGACCACTTCCTGCCAGGTCCGCCGGCCGTCGTCATGAAGGTCCACCAGACGGGCACTTTCGAGAGCTATGCTGGCCTGGGAGACCAGACCTTCGAGCAGCACCAGGTCGCCCGGGCTGTAGCGACCTGCCTCACCGCGCGCGGCAATGGCCCCGGTTACTCTTCCTTTAGCCACAAAGGGTGCGATGAGCCAACTGCCAACCGTCACAGCGGGAGCGGTCAGTCCCGCATCTCGCAGCAGGATGTCGAGTCCATCGTGAATGAGCAGAGGTCCCCTGCGGGTCGCCAGCTCCAGCAGCGGACGGGGGTTGCTT
>DATFFX010000022.1:0-3993 GCA_035249825.1 Gemmatimonadales bacterium
AGTCAGCGTAGGTCTTCCTGTCCCGCGCCCGTGACCTGGCCTGTGCGAGCGCAATCATCGCCTCTTTTGTTCCTACCCAGAGCAGCCCGTCCGACGCGCGGATCGCGCAGCGCTTGGGGATGCCGACACTATCCGGCGCTACGTAAACCCGAACCAGCAGCGGAATGATTTTCGGGTCGGTAAAGTAGGAAAGCAGAGTCAGATACCGGACCCGGAATTCCTCCGTTTCCGCGGACTGGAAGCGGGATATCACGGAATCCAGAGCCCCAGCCTTCAAACGGCCGAGCACCCACGCGTCGCCATGGTTGTACTCCTTGGTGTGGATTCGGGCCAGAATGTCTGCCAGCACAGCGGCGTCCCCTTTCACCGTCCGGCGGCGCTCCAGCACAATTGCCTGTAGTGAGGGCTCCAGATCCTCAGGCTTGAGACCGGGATCGCTGGGGAAGGGAACCGATCCGCCACGCTCCAGATGATCCAATAGCGCGGCCGCGCTGTCTGCGTAAGCATCGCACCTGAGCTCGGCCAGCCGAGTGAGTGAGAGCAGGGCGGAGTTCCAGTCTCCGTTCCCCTCGATGGTTTGACGCATCCGGCGCCAGAGCTGGTCCGGAGCCTTGGTCAGCATGATCCGCTGCACCGAGTCGGCGGCCGGGCTACCGATTCGCAACGCCTCGTGCAGCTCCGAGTAGGTGGCCAGTCCCGATACACCGACGCGTACCTGCACCTGGCCGGCTGCAGTCGCCCCACACAGCAGCGAGACCAGCGTTACCAGCACTGTCCCTCTCATCAACGGTGTCGATCCTTGTCGGAGGGTGAAACCAGGAGCCAAGCAGTAACCGCCAGAAGCATTCCGATGGCCGAGCTCCAGAGGGCCGTACGCCCGCCGCCTGCCTGATAGAGTGCACCGAAGATCAGGCCTGCCGGCAACGCCGCGGCGCCAACCAGCGCGTGATACGACCCGAATCCGCCGCCGATTCTGACCGGAGCCAGGCGCGCGACGACTGCGCGTTCTCCGGGCTCGGTAAGTCCGGCGGCGAGCCCCAGCACCAGGAACAGGACGACGGCTGCGGCGGGTGTCAGCGCAATCCCGAATACTAGCGCGACGACTGCGAAGAGCAGCCCGCCAGCCGCAACAACTCGGCGGGGGCCGATACGATCCGAGAGCCAGCCTCCCGGGTAAGAGCTAGCGCTCCGCACCACATGTAGCCCGCCCCATACCAGCGGAATTGTCGCGACACCCACCCCTCGATCCTGCAAACGCAGGATGAGCAGTGCCTCGGGCAATCGGAAGAAGGTCAGCGCAGTCAACGCCAACAGAGGGGTCCAGAAGCGAGCCGGCAGCTCTGTCAGCACTCTCTCCGGGTCCCTGCCCTGCCGAGGTTTCATCGGACCGGCCGATGGGTGCGCTCTGTCACGCCGGAACAGCAGGAGCAGCAACAGGAATGCCATGATACCTGGTATCAGGCTCCACGCGATGACACTGCGAACCTCGAGTCCCTGGCTCAAGAGGAACCACGCGGCGACTGACCCCAGTACCGCGCCGAAGTGGTCGGCGGTCCGGTGAAACCCAAATGCGCGGCCACGCAGCGTCGTCGGCGTGATCTGTGCGATCATGGCGTCGCGCGGCGGCGTGCGCGCGCCTTTGCCTATCCGGTCGGCTACTCGAAGACCCACGACCTGCAAGGCGGAGCCGGCGCCGGCGATCAGCGGGCGAACGAGCACGGCCGCCGCATAGCCCCACAGGATGAGCGGCCGCTGCCAGCCAGGCCGGTCGGCCAGCCGGCCGCTGATCCATTTGACGAGCGAGGAGGTCAGCTCGGCGGCGCCATCCAGCAGTCCCAGCATGAACGGACCGCCACCCAGCGTGCGGGTGACAAAAGCCGGCAGCAGAGGGTACACCATCTCGCTGGCGAAGTCGTTGAACAGCGATACCAGCGAGAGTCCTTTGACTGTAACGGGTACCCTCGTGAGCGTCTCGACTTCGGGCAGGCTCGGGCTCATTCGGGGGGCTGAACAGGAGCGATAACCTCGAGCGCGGCGGGGTGGACCTGGAATCGTGCCGGCGTGTGCCGGCAGATTTCCCCGTCCACGTTGATCTCACGCGGAACGGCGGTCGTGACGTCGAACTCCGTCGCGCGTAGCGCCTCGACGGATTCTTTGCTGCCGTGACGCCCACGTATCAACGCCGGCACCAGCGCCACCAACTCCAGCCAGTGGCGGACCTCCAGAGAGTAGAGATCGAGACGAGCATCATCAATAGCCGCGTCGGCGGCTACCGGCAGTGCGCTGCCGTAGTAACGGCCGTTTCCGACAACGATCTGGACAGTTCGGGTGTGCCGGGTGCCCCCGGGCCAGGAGATATCCGCGTGGAACGCTCGGCTGCGTGTCAGCGCGCGAACGGCCGCCACTCCGTAGGCAAGAGGGCCCCAGCGTCGTTTGGTTCGGCTGGTGAGCGCTTCGGTAATCCGCACGCTCAAGCCGATGCTGGCAGTAGTAAAGAAGTATCTGCCATTGACCGATCCGAGATCGATGCGCCGCCGTGCACCCCGAGCCGCAATCTCACAAGCCTCGGGAAGATTCTGGGGAATAGCCAGCGTCCGAGCCAGATTGTTCGCCGTACCAAGCGGCAGGATACCCAGCGCAAGATCAGTTTCCACCAGCGCCTGAGCTGCTGCGTTGAGGGTTCCGTCACCCCCGGCGACTATGACCCGATCGGCGTCCGCGGCGTGCCGCCTGATCAGCTCCGCGGGGTCCGTCGAGCTCTCGGAACTACCCTGAAGGACCTCAAGGCCGAGAGCAGTCAGGCGCTCTCGCGCCTCAGCCGAGCCCTCCTTGCCGCGCCGGGATCGAGGGTTCACGATGAGAAGAGTGCGCGACGTCATTCGGAAATGTAGTGGCTTATATTTGCTGCCCAATGCATGCCGAGCCCAGCCGTTTTCAGGAATCGAATCTCTGGTCCACCCCGATCCGAGACCTCGGCCTCACCATAGAAGGGACCCGCCTGGAGCCGATCCTCGCCGAGTTCGAGGATGAGCTCAGCCAGGCCGGCATCACCCGGCTGAGACCCCGGTGGTATCTCTCCAGCGAATGGGGGGTGCCCTTCGAAACCATAGCCATTGCCATCCCCTTCTATCTGGCCCGGCCTGATCTCACCGCTCTCCACGCGGAAAAGGTCGGCCACATCGAGGGCTTCAACCGAGCCGACATCCTGCGGTATCTCCGGCACGAGATGGGGCATGTGGTCAACTACGCTTATCGCCTGTACGACGACGAAGAGTGGGTGAAACAGTTTGGTTCCATAACCCAGCCCTACTCCGAGGAGTATAGCCCGGAGCCCTTTAGCCGCCGGTATGTCCGGCACCTCCCCGGATGGTATGCCCAGAAGCATCCGGATGAGGACTGGGCCGAGACCTTTGCCGTGTGGATGACACCGGGACTGGACTGGCGGGCCGATTACGGCGCCTGGCCTATCGCCTTTGCGAAGCTGGCATATGTGAGCCGAACAATGGCGCTCTTGCAGGATCGGGACCCGGAGGTCACCAGCACCGATCTGGACGAGGACGTAAGCGATATTGAATACTCACTGGGCCAGTACTACGGCAAGGAGACTGGAGGGACGCCGGATCTGCCGCCGGGGCTGGACGGTGCGCTGCGGGCCATCTTCGATGACCTGAGCGGCTCCGAAGGAATCCCGCCGGTCCACTCCATGCGGCCGGCGGCAGATCTGATCCGGCGGCTGGAGCCCGAGCTCATGGCCAACGTGTTTCGCTGGACCGGGCACTTCCCCGAACGCACCCGGGTGCTGGTTCGATATCTGGCCGAGCGTGCCAGTCAGCTGGGCCAGGGGTACCCTGCCCCCCGGGAAGATTCCGCGATCATAGCGCTCACCACCCTGGTCACCGGGCTGGCGATGAATCACGTGCAGCGTGGGAGTTATTTGCCGTGACGGAAGGACGGGAGACGAAGAAGGGAGGGACGTGTGCTGTCATCCCGAAC
>DATFFX010000023.1:0-2791 GCA_035249825.1 Gemmatimonadales bacterium
CTGATCGGACCGAAGCCACCGCTGCCGCGGAACAACGTCTGGGCTACTCCAGCGCGGTTGTGGCTCGCAGGGCACACCCGGGACCTACAATCTGGCGATTGCCAGCAAGCTGCGTGGCTGCGATGCGGTGAGCCTCGGGGCGAGAACGTCGCGTCACACGGCTATGACATAGGCCTTGCGATCGTTCGCTAAAACCAGACCGGTCGTCCGGTCAGGTTGCAGATCACCGAGCAGATGCGTCCGGCCAGCGAGGCGGATATTGCGGTGAGCTGCAGGCGTCCCGGCGATTTTTCGTTCCATGGCGCCGCGACAACGCCACTGCCGCAGCATTCGCCAGTATGCCCGCCTCCCGGCAGAGTGGATCGCCAGCATCGGTCTCGACCCGTCCCTATCCGGCACCCCTTCGCTGCGGCGAACCTAGGGCACTTTGATCTCCCGCCGAACCGGGAACCTCCGTGCGGTTCAGTTGCCCTTGGGCACGCAGGTGGAGAAGTTAGACACCTGCGAGTCGCATCGTCACAGGTCGTGCGAAAAACCAGTTTTGTTCCATTCTAGTTGGAACTGTGTTACTCTAAGTGGTACACAGCCTTCGAAAGATTCGGAGTGCGTCGCTATGGGTGATGCCAGATTGCGACCGCCACAGCTCGTCAACGCGGACGAAAACGGCCGTCGCTCTAAGTTGGTGGTCGAGACCAACGTCCACTGCGGTTGCGGTTACTGGGCATCCCGATTGTACGACGGCCGCGATTTCCTCCGCTGAAAGCGTAGTTCCGCCTGTGCCGTACCTGGCCCGGCGTGGATTCCTTGGAGGGCTTACAGGTACGCTGGGTTTCCTTCCGGGTTTCGCCAGCGCTGGAGCCGTCCGGCGGCTCACACTAGTGCGCCCCGCTAGCGGTGAATTCCTCCGAGACGTACCGTTTTGGTGGGGTGATGCGCCCTTTGAGCCAGGGCTCGCCAAGCTCGACTGGCTTATGCGCGACGTCTATGCGCAAAGCGTCCGGCCCATCGATATGCGGCTCTTTTATCTCTTGGCGCTGCTACAGGCCGAGTTCGGTGGACGCCCGATTCTGGTGACGAGCGGTTATCGTACCAGGGCAACCAACGAATGGCTAAAGTCCCAGGGCATCGGTGCCGCCCGGGATTCTTTCCATCTTCGGGGTCGGGCAGTCGATCTAAAGATGCCAGGCGTGCCGCCAGCCAGAGTCGCGGAGTTCGGATCGTTGCTCGGGCTCGGTGGCGTCGGTCTGTACAGCGCCTTCGTCCACTTGGACACCGGGCCTAACCGAATGTGGAGAGGATAGCGATGCGCGTAAAGCTGATTCCATGGTGTCTTTTCCTCGGGCTTGGTGGATGCCAGATGCCGCCGCTCTATTCCGGCGACTCGAGCGAACATGCGGCTGTGGTGCAACCTGGCGACCCCGCGATGAGCGACCCCGGCACAACGCCGGCGCTTAGGCCGCCTTCTGAAACGTCGATCGGCGCCTCAGACATCACGGAGCCGCCACTACGATTCATCGAGCCGGGATTCGGGCCGCCAGACATACCGCCACCGGCCCATCCACCAGAGCCGCCTGCTGGCCGCTAGTTTCTAGAGCGATTAACTGACCGACGGAATCAAGCTGCCAGACGTGCCATCTTTTCAACGGTTGAATACCGTCAGCACGCTAGTGGCTGGTCATGGCCGGATTGGTGTGGCCGTCCCCCGCACCGCCACTTTCAACCTGCAGCGGGAGCGTGAAAGGCTTGCGCCACAGCAGCAAAGCTCTGGAGGCTTAGATTTGGCCGCAAGCTGTCCTCCGTGAACGGCTCCCAAGACGCACCGCCCCTACCACAGCAATGCCAACGCAAAAGTAAGTACCGTCAGCCCTAGCGCTCTAGCGTCACGGCACCAGTCGACCACCGGATGTTAACAGCCGCGCGATCGCCCAGAAGCTCGAGTTCAATCCGCCCGCCTGTCGAGCTGCCATCGGGAAAGAACCGGATTCCGCCCGTGCTGCCACCCATAAGCTCTGACTTTGCCGTCAACAGGCTGATGTCGAGTGCTGGATTGAGCGGCACAGACCCCGCGGCCGAACTAGCGAAAGCTCGTTTGTCCACATTCACCTCGAAGACCCGCTCCTGCTGCTGGAGGATCGCCTCCTCGCGCGTGGCTCTCAGGCCATCAGCGAGGCTCGTTGCCGCCTCCTCAAGGCCCGTCAAGCCCCTCTCACGCTTCCCCAGCATGCGTGAGATGAACGGGTCCGGCGCAAGGGCAGCCATGGACATGGTGTTCGGAAGGTCAAGACTCTCTGGAGAGGAAAAGGGAATGGTTTCTGTCGTCGGCTCCCAGTCTGTGGCGACGACCTCACGCAGGCCCACCTGGACCCACGCGGCATCATCCATCGCTACGTGCACACCGGCAGGCGCGGCCGCTCGACCGTGCGACATGTCCGAAGCAAGCCCCCAAGGCTCGACCTCGCTCGTTCGCAGGCGAGGCTTTGGATCCGGCATGGTGGGAGCCAGATCGACCGAGTTTGCATACAGCAGCTCGGGCGTCTGTTCTGGCCGCTCGGGCAGGGTACCCATCGAATCCTCGTTCGGACTCGCTTTCAAATGTGCCAGCGCCGGCACGGGGTAAGGTTCCATCCGAAGCGCGCTCAGCTCCGCAGTCAGCCACTCGCTCTCGGCGTCCCGGCGCTTCAGCTCGGCCTCGGCCATGCCCAACCGCTGCGCCAGGTTCTCGGTTACGGCCTGCACAATCGCCATCTGGCGATCTAGGTCGTTTAGCTCAGTCTTCAGGGCTGCGAGCTGC
>DATFFX010000024.1:0-11488 GCA_035249825.1 Gemmatimonadales bacterium
TTACATTCGACCACCCATGCCGCCTTCCGAGCCCGATCGGGACGAGCCGCCAGCGGCACGGCGGTCAGCTCCAACAACGATCGCACCACCCCAAAAGAGTGCCCGGCCCGACCCGGTCAGGAGACCGAGACCGCCTGCGCAACCGGCGGCAATCGCCGAGGATTCCGTGACGGTGAACGCCGACTCCCAAACGGCGCTTGCGGTAGAATCCATGCCGGTACCAGCACCGGCTCCCGCTGTCCTGGCACCGACTCCTTCTGCTTTGACACCCACCGTTCCTGAGGTAGTAACACCTCCCGCAGCGGCAGCCGCATCTGTGACTGCGGCGGACTCGCTATCACCGGCTCGTCCACCGGCAGGGGTGTCGCCGCCGGTGCCCCACCCGGTCGATCCCGGGCCCGAGATCCGCAGTGTTATTGCGGATTACGCGGTCGCGATCGAATCAAAAAGTCTGCCCCGTCTGCAACAGGTGTATCCGGCGATGACCGGGCCGCAGCAGAAAGGATGGGAGCAGTTCTTCCAGCTGGTGCGCGACGTGAAGGCCCGGCTCTCCGTGGCGCGGCTGGACACGGCGCGCGGCAGAGCGGACGCGCAGGTCACTGGCACTTACACTTACCTCAACACCAGCACCGGCCGGTCTGAGAGCCAGCCGGTATCGTTCCGTGCCCTCTTCGAGAACCAGGGCGGACGCTGGCGGCTGACGCAGGTGCGCTAAACCATCTGCAGTTTGGGGTCTCTCGACTGTCTTCAGAAGTTGTACTCCAGTCCCGCTGTCCAGATCACATCCGGCCGCAAGCCACCCCGATTGAGCGACCACTGCCCGTTGCCAATGACAGTGAGCCCCGCGGCGGCAGTGAGCTTGAGCCCCACAGATCCATCGACCTGGTCGTCCCGGCTATCCGGAATCACGGTCGGTGTGATGGTGCGCTGGTAGGGTGACTCGAGTTGTACCGGGCCAGTCACCTGAAGTGGACTGTCGCGAACCTGGAGCTGCGAGATGACATCGATGGCGAGCGTTGCCCAGGGGGCGAGCAGATGATCGAATCCCACTGTGGCCAGTACCGCATCGCTCTCGAACTCCCCGCCACGATACAGGTAGCCCACGTTCGCGTGGGGCGAGAAGTCTCCAAAGTGTGCCGACATGATGGCCAGCCCGCGAGCCGCGAACGCACCGGAGCCGAGCAGGTTGCTCTCACTGCCGGTGGGGAACCGCACGTCGCCGAGAACGGCAACTGAAAGCGGCTCCCCCCGGCGAAGGTTCACCTTGACCCGCCCGTCAACGTCTCCCAGACCTGTGGCTGATCCATCGATGCTTCGAGTGGCCGTGAGGATGGGATCTTCCGGCGTCCCCCCGAAAAAGTGTACCGCCGGTGGTGGGCCGAACGGGTTGATTTGCGCGTTACTGGTTCCGGAAAGCGACACCGACACCACGGGCAGGGCTACGCCCACGTCTATCCGGTCGGTGAGCCCGTAGGTGAGCAGGAGTGCCGTGACGGTCAGCCCGACGTCCAGCTCCAGGTCCAGGTCTATCGTCTCGTTCTCGAGCGTAGGCACGCCGAGGAGGGTGCAGTCTCCACCAGACGCCTCGTCGCACCCCGGGAAATCCGAGTTGGCGTGAGTGAAGGTGAAGCGAAGGTGGTCGAGGTCCACTCCGCGTAACGTCTTGAAGTTCACGCCCGTTCGAGCAAGCCCCGCGAGCACCCGGCCCCGGCCCAGTGTTTGAGCCCGCTCACCAAAAATCGGACCTGCCGAGGTGGACGTCCGCGTCGGGACCCCACCCTGAAAGCTGAAGGTCGACCCTCCGCTGGCACCGCTCACAGGTACGTTCGATACGTTGCTGCCGATCGAGTTGGTCAGGAAGGAAATCACCGTGCCGTTGCTGACGACCGCGGCTGGAACGAAGTGGCTTCCATGAATACGGATGGAATCGGGATTACTGGGGTCGCTGGTTCCCCCCAGGTTGAGCGGGTCTCCGCCGGTGCCGAAGATGAACAGATCGGACAGCATGTCGCGCAGCTGCTGGGCCTGAAGTGGTGAAGCGGTCAGGAGGGCCAACGCGGTGGTCACCACAAGGCGGTGCATGCGGGAACTCCTGGGTATGGTGAGAGGTGTGACTACACTGGCCGCTACATTCTGGTTCCAGGCACCCTGATCGCGCAATTGGGCCGGATGGGCTGGTTGTTTGCAATCTCCAGCGCCGCCCGGGTCGAGCTTCTTGACCGCCCGAGTACCGGGGTGTAACATGGCCAACGTCCAGCCTTACACAATCCTCACTCAGCATTCACTCGGTCGGAAGCATCAGGGCAGACGCGGCAGTTGCGAATCTGCGCCAGTTGCCTCGCTGGATTTCCCGAAGGCCTGCAGGCCATCATGCATCTCTGCCTCGCTGTTCCTCGTCGCGCATTTCTCCTTCTCGCGTTGTCGGTAAGTGCCTGCGGCGGAGGTGACTCCCTGGTAGTGTCACCCACCACAGGAACCCTGACGATCACGACTTCGACGGCGGGTGATGAGCCGGACGAGGATGGATACACCGTTCAGGTAAACAGCGAGGGCGCGGAATCGATTGGGTCGGCTAATGCCCTCACGCGTACCGGAGTTGCAGCCGGAACATACTCCGTTCTGCTCGCCGGCATGGCGCCGAACTGCACCGTTGCTGGTGACAACCCTCGTACGGTCAGTGTCGTGAACGGCGAGACTACCTCGATTACCTTCGCGGTGACCTGCCTCGCCACCACCGGTAGTCTTCAGCTCTCCGTTACCACAACTGGCGCATCACTCGATCCGGACGGCTACAGCGTTGCCCTCGACGGCACCGACCGAAGCGACCTTGGCGTGAATGGCAGCGTCACACTGACCGGCATTGTTCCTGGGAGCCACGTTGTCGGGTTAGGCGACGTAGCGGGGAACTGCCTGGTCCAGGACGACAATCTGCGCGTGGTGACAATCGTGGCCGGAGCAAGCGCGCAAGTGGCCTTTGACGTTACCTGCTCTGCACCACCGCTAAACCCAGGCACGGTTCGGCTCACGACGGTGACGACCGGCCCGGACCAGGATCAGGACGGATACTCATTTGCGCTTGATGGAGGCTCCAATCAGCCGATCGGCACCAACGGAGAAGCCTCGGTAACCAATGTTGCTCCCGGCGCCCACAGCATCCAGCTCGCCGCATTCGCGGATAACTGCACGGTTCAAGGAACCAACCCTCGTTCGGTCACCGTGCCGGAGGGCGCCACCGCAAACCTCGGCTTTGTGGTTTTGTGTGCTCCCATCTCGGGTGGCATCCGGGTGAGCGTGACTACATCGGGAGCATCGATCGATGTGGACGGGTATGCCGTGCAGTTGGACGGCAATAGCCCGGGCCAGCGGATCGGAACTACCGGGTCGGTCAGCTTCAACGGACTGCTGGCCGGCAGTCACTCGGTCGGCCTGAGCGGTCTGGCTCCCAACTGCAGCGTTGCCGGAGATCAGTCCAGGACTGTGTCGGTGATCGCTGGAGCGGTCAGCGAAATCAGCTTTTCGGTCGCTTGCACTTCCACTGGCGGGGCGAGCCGGCTCGAAAAGGTTTCGGGAGACGCGCAGAGCGGGTTGGTGGGCAGTGAGCTCGGCACTCTGCTCGTGATCAGGGCAACCGACGCTCAGGGAACTCCAATCCAGGGAGTGACGGTTGCGTGGACGCCTGGCGGCGGAGGCTCTGTAAGCGAAACCGCCAGCGTCACTGGTGCAAACGGGCAAACGTCGGTGACGCGCACCCTGGGAGGGACTCCGGGACAGCAAACGACAGTGGCCACGGTCGACGGCCTGGTGGGCTCTCCGCTGACGTTCACTCATACCGCTACGGCGAGCGGCGTCACAGGTGTCGGGAGATGGGATCCGGCGTTCACAACGCCCGTGGTCGGAGTGCACATGCACCTGCTCATGACAGGGAAGGTGCTCCTGTGGGGTGATATTGGGGATGCACAGCTGTGGAGTTCTGCGACCGGCTTCACGCCGGTGCCCAAGAGTTACCGGATTTATTGCAGCGGTCACACTTTCCTGCCGGATGGTCGTCTCCTGGTGGTAGGGGGAACCAGTCCTGGCACCCGCGGCTTGCGCGTGGCCACGGTGTTCGACCCGCTCTCCAGCAGCTGGAGCGCCACCGGCTCGATGGCACAAGGCAGGTATTACCCCACGACGACCACTCTTCCTAACGGGGACATCTTGGCTGTGTCGGGCCACGACACTGCCAAGACTGTCGTCACCATTCCCGAAGTCCGCAGCGGCGGCGCATGGCGTCAACTGACGACAGCACCACTTTCGATTCCGGATCCCTATTACCCGGCAATGTTCGTCGCGCCTAACGGCAAGGTGTTCCTGGCCGGTTTTCCCCAGGAGACTCGCTATCTCGATGTGGCAGGAACCGGCCAGTGGACAATGGTGGCAAACCGGAAGGTGGCGGACCGCACCCTCGGTTCTGCGGTGATGTACGCTCCTGGAAAGATCCTGTATGCCGGCGGGGGCGACCCTCCAACCCGGTCGGCAGAAGTGATCGATCTCAACCAGCCGGCGCCGTCCTGGCGCACCGTCTCCGGAATGGCTTTCGCCCGGCGGCAGATGAACGCCACAATTCTGGCGGATGGTAGTGTGCTCGTGACCGGCGGAACTGGTGGTTCCGGCTTCAATGATCAGGCCGGGGCGGTGCGGAGGGCCGAGCTGTGGAATCCCAGAACGGAATCCTGGAGCACCATGGCAGCCGAGACCGACCGTCGAACATATCATGGCACCGCATTGCTGCTGCCGACGGGACAAGTGCTTTCGAGCGGCAGTGGCGAAGGTGGTGGGATCACCTACGCCAACAGTGAGTTCTCGGCGCAGGTGTTCTCGCCACCGTATTTGTTCAATCCCGATGGGAGTCCGGCGGCCCGGCCCAGCATCACCTCGGCCCCGGCCACGCTCTCCTATGGACAGTCGTTTACGATCCACACGCCGAACGCCGCTTCGGTATCCCGTGGCACGCTCATTCGGCTTTCGTCCGTCACTCACGCGTTCAATGCCAGCCAACTCATCTATCCTCTCACCTTCGAGGCTACCAGTCCCACCAGCTTGAGCGCGCTGGCTCCGGCCAACGGCAACCTCGCGCCGCCCGGACCTTACATGCTCTTTCTCGTCGATGGGTCGGGCGTCCCTTCGGTGGCGACATTCGTCACGGTGGGGCCATAGCCGCGCTGGCCACAGTTCTGGGACCGAATACGGCGCTCGCTGCTACAATTTGGTGCCGCACCGCCGGCAGTACACCGCGTCGTGGTCGTGCCCGCCCGCGCCGCAGGCCGGGCACGCCTGGGTCGAGACCGGCTGGGTGATCGCCCGAGTGAGCTCGGCCGTCACGATCCCGGTCGGGACGGCGATGATGCCGTAACCTGTGAGCATCAGGAGCACTGAGAGAGCCCGGCCTAGCGTGGTGGCAGGTGCCAGGTCGCCATAGCCTACCGTCGTCAGTGTAACCACTGCCCAGTAGATGCTGATCGGAATGCTGGTGAACCCGTGCCGCTCCCCCTCGATCACGTACATCAGCGTACCTACCACTACAATGATGGTGACGACGGCCAGCAGGAAAACCGCGATCTTCCTCCAACTGCCGCGCAGAGCCAGCACCAGCGTACGGGACTCTCGCACGTACTCTGAGAGCTTGAGCACCCGGAATATCCGGAGAAGCCGCAGCAGCCGGATGGCCAGTAGGCTCTGGGCACCAGGGAAAACCAGACTTATATAGCTCGGCAGGATCGCGACCAGGTCGATCAGTCCAAATGTGCTCCTGGCGTAACGCAACGGCCGTTGCACGCTGGCGAGCCGGAGGACGTATTCGATGGTGAAGATGATAGTGAACATCCACTCGAGTGCGCGCAGTGTCGGACCTGCCTGGGCCCGCACTGACGCCACGCTATCCAACAGGACGACCACGACGCTGCTCAGGATCGCCGCGAGCAACAGCAGGTCGAACAGGCGACCCTCGGGGGTGTCAGCCTCGAAGATGATCTCGTGCAGCCGGGCCCGGAGAGCGCCTGAATTTCTACTCATGGCTAAAGACCTCGCTCCCGAGGGGGTGGAGTATCCGCGGCGAAGCACATGACCGAACGCTAGATATTACGTGGCACCAACAACTTGGGTGATTGTGCATCATGTAATTTGTCAATTCGATTGAGCCGTCTGTTGCGAGCAAGCCAGTTAATGCCGGTCAACGCCCCACCGGTGATATGCATCACCCTCTGCTGCTGGACGGGTACTTACGTTCGCCTCAGTCATTCACTCGAGGTGACCTATGAAGGGCAGGACATGGTTGCACTACACCAAGGCAAGCGTTGCTGGTGGTTTCATTGTATTACTCGCGGCATGCGACAACAGAGGGGCCGCCGGAAATGCTTCAGGCGAGGTCGACACCCGGACGGCGGACACCGCCGCGGAACCGGCCATGGGTTCGGCCGGTGCCGATCAGCTGACCGATGCGAATATCGTCGCGTTGCTCGACGAGGCCAATGCGGCGGACAGCGCCGCCGGCGCATACGCCCTCACCAAAGCGACCAATGCAGACGTAAAAGCCTTTGCAAAGCTGATGATGGGCGAGCACCACGCGCTGAGGGCCGCCGGTCAGCAACTGGCGAAGAAGCTGAATGTCACACCCCAACCTCCGGCAGATGACCCGGTGAAGAGCGCGACTGCAGCTGAAATGGCCGCGCTGCGTGCCGCGCCCAAGGGACAGACCTTCGATCGCACGTATATCGAGCAGGAAATCGCAATTCACAACGCCGTTCTCGATCTGGCTGAGAAGGCTCACGGCGCTACCGAGACTGAGGAGCTGAAGAAGCTGATTGAACAGGCCAAACCGGTCATCGAGAAGCACCGGGACCGGGCCCAGGAAATACAGGAGAAACTCGGCAAGCCAAGCGCGTAGTGTGAGGCCGAGCGTATGGGAGTGGCATCGTGCGCTCGGCTCCTCACCGCGCCACTACATACGACACTCCTTGCGGGGGGGCGTGCATTGCTTCCACAGCGGTAACTACCGCTCGGGCGATCTTGCTTCCTCCGGCAACAGATGGCTCGATCGAATTGGCGTAGTCAGCCGCCTCACTGCAGACCAGCCGCAAGTCGATCACTCCCAACCGTCGTTCAAAGGCCACCCGCAGGATAGCATCGTTGAACACGCACAGAGCCGTTGATGCCAATCGTTGGTAGCTAGCCTCCGGGAAGTTGCCGTTGTAGATGGTGCAGAGGACGAGAGGAAGCCGGCGCCCCATCAGGTTGGTTACCAACCTTCGGTAGCGATCTTCGAAGTCTCCAGCAACTTGTGCCAGCAATCCGAGCACCTGGGCCGACGAGGCGGCTGGGCGCTCCAGGATGTCGATATGGCCAAGTGCATCATTCCCACCCACACTCAGGATGAGGTGGGTTGCATCCGCAGGGAGCTCGGTCACCTGATGACTCACGTCGTCAGTTCTGTGCCCATCGACCGCAAGCAGAGATGCCACCGATCCTTCCGCGAGCATCTGCCGCAGCTGTCTTACTACGTCAGGGCCGCCCACAGTGTAGGCCGCATTGTCGAAGATCGAATCGCCCAGGAGGACTACGTGCGGCGACATTCTTCCGGGAAGCGTCTGTGGGAAGGGGTAGTGAATTGACCGTTATTCTACCAGCCGGTTTGTTCCGGAGCTTCCGAATCCCAGTCCGTCAGGACGGTCACCACTACAGTGACGGCGGCCAGAGTCAGAAAGAAATTGCGCGCTCGCCTGTCACGCGCGAACCCGACAATCCACGGCAGCGCCGGCAACACCGCACTGAGCGTCTTGTCGATCGTCCCATGCGCGTCGAAGGGTACCCGGCGCCTCAGCCCCATTGGGTAATCGGTCAGCGCTGACAGCACTGCGTAACTCGCGGCCCAGATTTCAGCCGTGCGGGCCGCTGGCCGTGACGCACGCCCAAGCAGAGGCATCAGCGCCGTAGCTGCTGCTGTGGCGTAGTCCAGTACCCCGTGGAGCCGCGGGGAGATGGGCTTACTCATACTGACTCCTGCCTGGCTGGTTGCAGTGCACGCGCACATGCTACGCGCGTCCTTACTCCCAGTGTACACGGTTCCGGCAACCTATGTTGTGGCCTGGCACACAGAAGGTCGGTAGATCCGGGGTCCGATGTTGTACTTGCAACGCTCTTTAGAGCTTTGTACCTCATGTCAAGTCTCAGGGCGTTGCCGAATTTTTACCCCTGGTTGTAGGTTGATACATGTCACAGCGGCGCGGGGCTCTCGTCCCGTAGGCTGACTCAAGCGCGTGGGGGTGGTTCCACGCATTACCCGAGCAACCTCTCTTCGTGGGGAGGGGCACCGGTAGCGGCGCCCGCTGCCAGGAGCCTGTATGCCCACCAGAAGAGACCGCCGGTCACGCTTCTCAGCCGAGCCTATCGTACTGATTGTCGATGACGAAGAAACACCTCGGTCCGTCACCTGTCGGATGGTCCGGGCGCTTGGCTACCAGGCCCGTACTGCTCGTGACGGTCGTGAGGCGCTGCGCTACTTGCAGCAGCATCCGGGTGAAGTTCGACTGCTCGTGGCCGATGTGGTCATGCCATACATGGATGGGGGTGAGCTGGCGGAGCGGGCTCGTGACCTGCTTCCCCGGCTGCCGATTGTGTTGATGTCGGCCTATCCGGTTGGTGAAATCGGAGAGTTGATCTCGGCGTACCCCGAGTTTCCCTTTCTGGCCAAGCCGTTCACTACCGAGAAGCTCGCTCAGGTGCTCACCCCGATATTGGGAGCTCCCGCCCGCGTGCGAGGCCGGCGCGCGAACGACCGCGTGGCCTACCGGGACCGCACGAGGCAATCGAGTTGATTTTCAATGGCGCAGTTTCGATTCTTTCTTCTCTCTCCCGCACACTGCGGTGGGAAGCGCGCAGGGCTGCTCCTGCGCCAGCAGGCCGCATTTCCCCTCGCCACTCGTCTTCGATCGGGGGCCGGCGTAACCCTGGGTGAAGCATTCAGCTTCCTCAGTGGGCTCTATTTCCGTGGCAAACTGGCTTACGCCGACCGCTTCGCCCGCCCTCCGGAGGGCCGATCGGGCGTTCAGGTAATCACCACAGATCGTGGGTTGTTATCGGCAGGCGCACCGATCAGCGCCGAAGATCTGCGAAGGTTTGCTGCGGTAGACATCAGTGCGCAAAAGCCGGACTACAGCATTCCGCTGCGGCGTGACGCCGGGCTCCTTCGACAGCTGGGCGACATAGAGGTCGTCCTGCTGGGCAGCGTAGCGACCGGAAAATACGTCGACATCCTGCTCGACGCGCTCGGTGAGCGCTTGCTGTTTCCGCCGGACTTCGTGGGTCGCGGTGACATGAGCCGTGGCGCACTGCTGCTGCAAGCGGTACGTAATGAGGTCGAATTGACCTACCAGCCTGTCGCGGGCGCGGTCAGACGCGGTCGGCGCGCCGGCAAAGTCAGTACCCGATGACGACTACGAGGACGTCTTCACGCCTTCGAATTCCGGACACAGAGAACGCAACCATTCGAGTCGGCGGCAAGCTCCTGCAGCTGACCAACCTTGCAAAGATCTTCTGGCCCGAGCTCGGCTACACCAAGAGAGACCTGCTCCAATATTATGCGGATATCTCGCCCGCACTCCTGCCGCATCTGAAGAACCGCGCCATGGTGATGAAGCGATACCCGAATGGAATTCATGGAAAGTGGTTCTTCATGAAGCGGACGCCATCGCCGCGGCCGCACTGGCTGCAAACCTGCGAGATCGTTCACGAATCCAATAACGTCATCGCGTTTCCGCTGGTACAGGACCTTGCCTCACTGTTGTGGGTGGTGAACCTGGGATGCATCGATCTGAACCCGTGGTACGCCCGCTGCGATGACGTGAATCGGCCCGACTACCTGCACTTCGACCTGGACCCGGTCGAAGGAGCGGACTTCGCTCGAGTACGGGCGACCGCTCTCATCCTGCGTGACGCACTGAAGGCTCTGGGCATGAGCCCACTGGCCAAGACGACCGGGTCCAAAGGCATCCACGTGTATGTGCCGATCGTTCGCGGCCTGCTCCAGAAGGACGTTTGGCGGTTTGCCAAGGCACTTGCTCAACAGCTGGACGCGGGGTTTCCGGAGCTCATTACTGCCGAGTATCGGATCGCGAGCCGGCCGCACGGGCGCGTGCTGGTCGACTATAACCAGAACGCGTGGGGTCGCACTCTTGCATCCGTGTATTCCGTCAGGCCGACCATCAGAGCGGCGGTATCCACTCCGGTCACCTGGAGAGAAGTGGAGTCTGGCTTCGAGCTCGAAGATCTCAGGCTGGATAACGTCCCTGACCGCGTTCGAAAGCTTGGCGACTTATGGAAGCCCATGCTCGCCACGCGAAATCGGTTTCGGCTGGACCAGCTGCTCTGAGCCAGCCCTGATGCGTGATGCTGGCCACTGCGCTGCATTTTCGCTGAGGCCAATCTGGGGCAGTCACCTACGGTGGGGTGCCAGGAGGGAACCAGAGATGCCACGAAAAACGACTGTGAAAAAGGCCCGGGCGGCCTTACGACAAGGGAAGAGTCCCACAACCGCCGCGGGCGAATTCGTGCGAGAGGAGATCGAGCACGTTCGGGAGGGCAAGCACGGTGCCCGGTCGCCCGAGCAAGCCATCGCAATCGGGTTGTCCAAGGCACGTCGTGCGGGGGTGCCATTGAAACCTCCCGGGAAGGGGCAGGCCAGGAAGCGGACCCGGCGGTCGGCACAGCGCGATTACGAGATTGGACAGGGAAAACGCAAGCGCCGTGCTCTTTCCAGTAAACGGAGCAAGGCGAGTACCCGCCGTCTCAAGCGCGAGCCACGATCCACCGTTTCCAGGGAAGCACTCTCCCGCCATGCGAGGCGCACGGCTGGAAGCCGCGCGAAGCGCAGTTCCCGGAAGACATGATGGCGAAGGAGACCGGTACCTCCAAACGTTCCTCGCGCACCAGAGCGCCCAAGCGTGCTAGCCGGGATGGTTCGGCACAGGGCGGACTCGACGAGTACCGGCGCAAACGGGATTTCAGCCGGACCGCGGAGCCGCAGGGAGGCGAGGCACGCAAGGCACGAAAGCTGGCTTTCGTAATTCAGAAGCACGCGGCCAGCCACCTGCACTATGACCTGCGGCTCGAGCTCGACGGTGTGATGAAAAGCTGGGCAGTTCCCAAGGGCCCGAGTCTCGATCCATCAGTGAAGCGCCTTGCCATGCAGGTCGAGGACCACCCGATCGAATACAACAAGTTCGAAGGCACGATACCTCAGGGTGAATACGGGGGCGGCACGGTCATGTTGTGGGATCGGGGGACGTACAGCTACGGGGGAACCAATCCCGACCCGGTGGAGGGGCTACGGCATGGCTACGGGAAAGGTGACTTCAAGTTCGTCCTGAACGGCAAGCGGCTGAAGGGTTCGTGGGTGCTGGTCCGGACGCGCACCGGCCAGCCTGGAAAGCCGCAGTGGCTGCTGATCAAGCACAAG
>DATFFX010000025.1:0-15301 GCA_035249825.1 Gemmatimonadales bacterium
GGTCGATCACGCCGTCGGAGTCGCAGGTGACGTCCTGAAGCGTGCCCCGCCGAATCGGCTGCTCGTTCAGCCGGTGGATCGGCATGATCGGGAAGAGCTGGTCGATGGCCCAGTGGTCGGGCAAGGACTGGAAGACCGAGAAGTTGCAGAAGTAACGGTCCACCAGTTGAGCCTCGATGTGACTCACGATCTCGGGAAACGAGGCCTTGTCTTCCTTGATTGCGGTCGCGAGGGAGTTGAGAGTCACCAGGTACAGCTGATCAGCATCGGCCTTGTCGCGCAGCGAGAACACACCGCTGGCGAAGTACTCCTGCGCCCGCTCTCTCGCGAACACCGCATCGTGGAAGACCTCCTCGATCCGGTCCTGGGTCAGTCCCTCCAGATTCTCCGACATCTCGACCAACAGCGGATGAGGCTCCTCCCTGAGCTTCGGGGGAACCGGCTCGATCTGCGACTCGACATCGATGACGTTGATCAGCAGGAGTGCGTGGTGTGCGGTGAGAGCGCGCCCCGATTCCGAGATGAGGTGGGGCATGGGCAGCTCCTCCGTGCGGCAGACGGAGCCCAGGGTGTACACGATATCGCTGGCATACTCCCGCATGGAGTAGTTGACGCTCGCCGGGCGGGTCGAACGGGAGCCTTCATAGTCGACGCCGAGCCCTCCCCCCACATCCACGTGGCTGATGTCGAACCCCATGTTCCGCAGCTCGACGTAGTAGCGCCCGATCTCCTCGAGGCCGGCCTTCACGTGACGGATATCGGTGATCTGGCTGCCGAGATGGAAGTGCACCAGCTTGAGAACATTCTTGCGATCGAGACGCTCCAGCCGGTCGAGCAGTTTCATGAGCTCCACTGCCCCGAGGCCGAACTTGGATCGTTCCCCGCCGCTCTTGGCCCAGCGCCCGGAGCCTTCCGTGGCGAGCTTGATTCGCACACCGGCGGTGGGCTGAACTCCCATCTCATCGGCGACCTTCAGCAGCACCTCGAGCTCGTTGAGCTGCTCGAGGACAATCATCACCTTGTGGCCCAGTTTCTGGCCCATCAGGGCCAGGTGCATGAACTCCTCGTCCTTGTACCCATTGCACACGATCAAATGGGTGCTGTTTTCGCTCAGTCCGAGCACGGCCTGAAGCTCGGGCTTGCTTCCTACCTCGAGCCCCACGCCATGGGGCGCGCCGAATTCGACGATCTCCTGAATGACGTGACGCTGCTGATTGACCTTCACCGGATAGACAGTGGTGTAGTTATTCTGGTAGCCGAACTCCTTGATCGCGTTGCCGAACTCGGTCGCGAGGGCCTGGATCCGGGACTGCAGGATGTCAGAGAAGCGAAGCAGGAGTGGAAGCCCGACGCCTTGCGCATTCAGATCCATGGCAAGGCGGTACAGATCGAGACCCCGCTTCCGGTTGGCGTCGGGGTGCACCATGACGTGACCTTCCGCGTTCACCCGAAAGTAGCCCAGCCCCCAGCCGTGCATGTTGTACAGCTTCTCGGCGTCTCTGGTCGTCCAGGACGGAGGGGCAACGATGGTGGTAATGGCGCGGCTCCCGTGGAAGAGAAGAAGGGCAATTGTAATGTGGTAGGGCGTCCCACCGGCAGTGGCACCTGCGCTACAGCCGTGGCACGGGTCGGCATCCTCTCGGCCGAAATCTACCCGCTAACCTCTTGCATTGTGAGCGGTTCACCTCTGGCTGCCGAGACCTCTGGGAGAGCCCTCCGGACGGCCACCCCGGGCACAAAGTTCGCACCCGACAGGGAGTGCAAACCCTGCCACTTCAGCGAACTGCAGCAGGGCTCCATGCAATTCAGTGAGGCACCATGACCGGACCCAACCTGATCGGTAGTCGCAGATTCACTTCATCCACCAGGCTGCGGCTGCAGCTTGTTTTCGCGAGGGCATCCGAGGCACTCGCGGAGACATATCAGGCGCAGGCAGCGGAGTTCGTGCGGCGCCTCAAGTTCCGGCTTTCCGTCGATGAGGCACTGCAGCGTTACTTTCATGAGGTCACTGTCCCCACCGCACTCCTGGAGACGGTCCGAGCCCGGGCCCTCATTTCCCTGGCTGGGCTGATCGAAAGCGCACCCCCGCATGAGACTCGCGCGATGGGCTGGGCGGCTTTGCGCCCCGACCAGCTGTTGGATGCTTTTCGCAAGCGGGTGCAGCATGTAGAGGAGACCAACCTCGAGTGCCGCCTGGCCGGCTCGATGTCAGATGAAGCGGTCGCCGCTACGCACGTTCGGATGGCGCTGGAGACTGCTGAGACCCTGGCGGACGAAGTCACCCCCGATGAAGCCATCATGCACTACGTACGTACCTTCAACCTGAGCTCGCTGGACGCCCAGGTGATCTTCCGCAGTGCTATGGCACAGTGGGCTGAGCTTCATCCGCTCCCTGGCGAACCCGGTGCCATACTGGCGCAAGGCAACGTGAAGCCCCCCCTCGAGCTGAGATCCCGCGCGGAATTCGGCCTCAGGGTCATGGTCTAGCGCGGCCGGTACTGCTCCCCCTCACCACCCGGTATATGTTTCCCGGCGTGGGTTTCGAGGAGAGGCGGCAGTTTGATGAAATGGGTGTATACGATCGGGCGAATAGGTGGCACCGAAGTGAAGGTGCACCTGACGTTCCTGTTGTTTCTGGTCTGGTGGGCGGTAACCGGTTATCAGCAGGATGGAGCCTCCGGTGCACTCGCGGCCGCCTTTTGGTTGCTCGCTGTATTCGGATGCATTCTCCTCCACGAGTTCGGTCACATCTTCACGGCACGCCGGTTTGGCGTCCGCACTCCCGACGTCATTCTTCTTCCTATTGGCGGAGTTGCGCGACTGGAGCGCATCCCCGAGGAGCCCAGGCAGGAGCTCCTGATTGCCATTGCGGGTCCTGCGGTAACGGCGATCATTGCCCTAGTGCTCTATGTGATCATTCGGCTTAGCGGCAATGATGCCGGCCTGGGCGACCTGAGTCCCAGCCGGCCGTTCCTGTCTCTGCTGATGAACGTGAACGTTTACCTCCTGCTCTTCAATCTCATACCGGCATTTCCCATGGATGGCGGCCGTGTGCTGCGGGCAGTGCTTGCCAGCCGGATGGGACTGGTCCGGGGCACCCGGGTGGCGGCGACTCTGGGCCAGGTGCTCGCGGGGGTAGGAGGCCTCTACGCCATCACTATCGGGCACCCGCTCGCGGTTCTCGTGGCCTTCTTCGTGTTTCTGGGAGCCAGCGCCGAAGCGGAGGCAGTCGAAACTCGTGCCGCCGGGGACGGGCTTCAGGTCTCGCAGATGATGGTGACGGACTTCCGCACCATTCCCGTATACGCAACTCTCGCGGAAGCGGTTGACCTTCTGCTCAGCGGCGAGCAGCGGGAGTTTCCTGTGGTGGATAACAACGGAAGGATTGAAGGGATCCTGACCCGGGACAACCTCATCCGAGGACTGTCGAAGGCCGGCCCCGGAGGACTCATCACCGATGCCATGACGCCGGAAGTTCCAATCGTGGGACCGACCCTCGGCTTCCAGGAGGCACTCGAGCGCTTGCGATCGAGCCGTCTGCCGGCACTACCGGTCGTTGACCCGACCGGCGGGCTGATCGGCCTGCTTACCTCCGACAACATCACCGACCTGTTGCTGGTTCAGCGCGCGAGGCCCGATCGCGACGCGGGCATACGCCAGCGGCCCTAACGCGCCAGCGCGTTGTTGGTACGGTCCATATCGGGCAAGACCCTGCGCGGATCGATCACAACTCGTCCGACTGGCTTGGCGGTGCGCAGGCGATACGCGAAGCGGGGCCCTTGATTCCACATCTCCACCGGCAAGCGGACCATCTCCCTCGATCCATCGCGGAAGCGGATATCCAACTCCAGCGGTAGAGTCATTGTCCCGCGATTGCTGAGAAAGATCTTTTCGCCGTCTCTGGAGGTGACCACGGAGTCGACCGCCTGATCCAGCCGGGCCGTGGTAAAGACCCAATCCCGCCAGAACCAATCCAGGTCCATCCCCGAGGCATCGCGCATTAACCGGAAGAAATCTGCCGGTGTAGGGTGCTTGAAGGCCCACGCTCTGAGATACTCGCGAAACGCGTGGTCGAATCGTTCCTTCCCGAGTACCTCGTAACGCAGGGTTTGCATCATGAGCGCCGGTTTCTGATATCCGGTCCAGAAGAGATCCCTTACCTCCACCGGACGGGTGATAAGCGGTTGCTCCCCGGAGGTTGCATGCTCCCGGTACAGGTGCAGCGGATGCACCTCGATGGAATCCCCATAGGGTGTCGCAGCGAAATACCGAGCCGCCGCTGCCAGATCCATGAACGTGTTGAACCCCTCGTCCATCCAGGGATAGAGGCGCTCGTTCGAGCCGACTACCATGGGCATCCACTGGTGGCCGAGCTCATGAGCCAGCACCCAATGGCGCTCTTCCCGGCTGGGACCGCGTGGGTCGAAGGTGAGCATCGGGTACTCCATGCCTTCGATGGGACCCTCGACGCTCGTGATGTGGGGATAGGGATAGGGATACCATTGCTCGCTGAAATACTGGAGCGCCTCCCGCACCATGCGGTTGGCCTCCTCCCACTCAGGAGCCGAAGTGCGGTACAGTGTATGGACCAGAATGTTCCTGTAGCCGCTGGCATCCCATCGCAACCCCGCACCGGCCGCGAAGGCGAAGTCACGTACACTGTCAGCCGTGAATCGCCAGGTCCTCTGCCCACTTTGCGGAGCACCGCGACTGAGCTCAGCGGCCTCGGCTGCGGTGATGATGGCGACCGGAGCGGAGGACGAGCGGGCTGTGGCCAATCGCGAGCGCTGGGTGGAGGTGAGCACCATATCAGAGTTCCACAGGGCCCCCGTCGCGGCGACCGTGTAGTTCGAGGGGACCGTGAGGCTCACGTCGAAGCTGCCATACTCCAGGTAGAACTCGCCGGCGCCGATGTATGGGTCATGGTTCCAGCCACGCACATCGTCATACACGACCAGGCGTGGATACCACTGGGCGACCTGGTATAGCGGGCCGTCACGTCCCATGCGCCCTGCCCCGTATTCGGGCACAGTGAAGTGCCAGACAATTTCGATGTCCAGCGTACCGCCCGGTGCCAGCGCGCGTGGGAGATCGAGCCGCATGGTGGTTCCGTGAGTCACTGGCCGCAGCTCCTGACCTCGGATGGTGACGCGCTCCAGCGTCAGCCCACCAGCAAATCCCTTGCACGAGAAGTCAAAGGTGGAGCCGAGGAACACGAGCGGTGGCTGGTCCAGCTTCTCGGTTATGCTCGCTGGACTACAGATATTCTGTTCCACGAACAGCCAGAGGTACGGCAGCGAGTCGGGCGAGTTGTTGAGATAGTGAATCGTCTCACTGCCGCGGAGCTGATGGGTTTCCGGATCCAGCGTAGCCCGGATACGATAGTCCGCTCTTTGCTGCCAGTAACCGCGTCCAGGACGACCCGTGGCGGTACGGGCCGAGGTGGGCGTGGGAAGCGTGAGTGGGGCAAACGGTGAGGCTACGCCACTCCTCGCGGCTTCAGGTCCTGCCTGCGCATGCGCCCAGGTTGCAAACAGGGCCGAACAACCGAGGACAAGGGCGATTCGGGCCATTCCAAACTCCATCTGCTGAGGGGTAGGCGAGAACATACCCCGCGTGGGGAGCGAGGCAGCCCCATAGTGGGGACTAGCGGATTTCACGCCGATACGCCATTCTTGGCGCGCTTTTTCGTCCACTTCTCACAGGAGCTCGCATGTTCTCCCTACGCGCCTTGTCCAGCGTGGTGCTCGGTATCGCGGGCACGGTTGCCGGCTGCAAGTCGGACCCCCGTTCCGCTGATGCCCAAACCTCCTCGGCCGCAACAGCAGATTCTGCCGGTGGCGGTCCGGCAATCGTGAATGTTGCAGCCAATGATTTTGCCTTCCAGGCGCCTGACAAGATCCCCGCAGGCGTAGTCACCATTCTTCTGGAAAACCACGGCAAGGAGGTTCATCAGGCCCAACTGGTCAAACTCGAGGATGGAAAGACCGTCAACGATTTGGCTGCGGCCATGAAGAACCATGGCCCTCCGCCTTCCTGGCTGAAATGGATGGGGGGGCCCAATGCTGTCGCGCCGGGTCAGCAGGTGAATGCCAGCGCTGTGCTGGCACCGGGCCAGTACGCCTACCTCTGTCTCATTCCGAGCCCGGACGGAACGCTTCACTCGGCCAAGGGGATGGTGCGACCTTTCCAGGTGACGGACGCATCGTCGACTTCTTCGGCTGAACTCCCCGCGTCCAACCACACCATCAGACTGGTGGACTATACTTTCGAGCAATCCCAGCCCCTCACTCCAGGCCGTCAAACAATCCTGGTGGAGAACGCCGGCCCGCAGCCACACGAGCTGGTCCTGGTCAAGCTCGCCCCCGGCAAGAAAGTCGAAGACTTCGGTACCTGGGCCATGACTGGTATGAAGGGTCCCCCGCCTGCCATGCCGGTCGGTGGGGTGGTCGTTCTGGAGAAGGGAGGCCGCGGAACATTTACCGCAGACCTCCAGGCAGGGGAATACGGTCTCATCTGCTTCGTGCCCGATGCAAAGGACGGCAAGGTGCACCTCGCCCACGGGATGATGAAGAACATCAAGGTCGGCTGAGGCACATCCCGCGGCGAAAGTCTACCGGCAAGCAGTCGAACCCACGCTCCGACCACAGGCCCGCGCCACGCGCGCGGGCCTTGTTTTGCGCCTCACCCAGCCGCTTGGCATACTTCACGTTGGGAGGAACAGTGAACAGTACGGCCCAGCCCTCCCCTATCAGCGCCTCGTTCACGAAGGTGTTGCCGATCCATGCGTAGGCCAGCAGCCGTCCGTATCGGTCGGTAAGCGCCACATCGTGCTCCAGCCGCACCTCGGTTCCAGGCGGAGCCATTCGGAGCAGCGCTTGCCGGGACCGGACACCATAGGGGCCCTGTTGCCGCTCGGGACTGTCTATGCCGATCAGGCGAACCTTGGGTCCATTGCGGCAATGGAAAGTGTCGCCGTCCACCACCCGGCGGACGATGCAATCGGTTTGCTGCGAGGCCGGCGGCCGTGATGCACAGAACAGGGAGCCGGCTGTCAGAACGATACCAAGCATGCTCATCGTCGAGAGCAGGGCGGCTGGCGCTGATATGAACATCGTGCTCCCAATCTAAAGAGACATCGGTCCGATGGCAGTTGCCTCCCGGGATAAACCTCCGTTGCATGTGGCAGTCACTGGGTCCAGCGGGATGATTGGGTCCTCAGTCGTGGAGCGACTTCGCGCCGCTGGGCACCGGGTGAGTGCCATCGTGCGGCGCCCGGCGGCCTCTGGTGAGGTCAGCTGGAATCCTGACGAGGGACAGCTCGATCCCAAAGATCTGGAAGGTGTTCAGGCGGTCGTGCACCTGGCCGGCGAAAACATTGGGGGCCGGTGGACGCCCACTCGCAAGGCGAGGATCCAGGCCAGCCGGGTTCTGGGGACCCGGCTCCTGAGTAGAACTCTTGCCTCGCTGTCTGCGCCCCCTGCCGTGCTGATCTCCGCGTCAGCTGTGGGCATCTATGGCGACAGGGGAGACGAGCTCTTGAGTGAGAACAGCCCGCCAGGCGACGCCAGTCACGACTTCTTTGCCCGGCTGGGTCAGGAATGGGAGGCTGCTGCGGACGCCGCCCGCGAGGCCGGCATTCGCGTGGTGCACCCCAGATTTGGCCTGGTGCTCAGCCCGGTTGGAGGAGCGCTCGGCAAGATGTTGCTTCCGTTCCGGCTGGGCATTGGCGGCAGGCTGGGAAGCGGATCACAGTGGATGAGCTGGATTTCGATCGCGGACGCAACAGACGCATTGATCCATCTGCTGGTAACCGAAGAGCTTCAGGGTCCGGTCAACGTCACTGCTCCTGAGCCGGTTCGCAATCGGGACTTTACCAGGATGTTAGGCCGGGTCCTTTCCCGCCCTACGCTGTTTCCGGTGCCAGCCTCGGCTCTGCGCCTGGTATTTGGACAAATGGCTGACTCTGCCCTGCTCGCCAGCACGCGGGTTATACCGTCCCGTCTCCTGGCATCCGGATTTCACTTCACGCATCCCCAGCTGGAGGCGGCTCTGCGTCATGTGCTGCGCAGGCCGCTCGGCTAGCTTTCCGGTATGAGCAGACCCAAAGCCGTCGTGCTGCTGAGCGGCGGCATCGATTCGACAACCACCGCTGCCATCGCTCTGAGCATGGGCTTCGACGTGCATGCGCTCACGTTCAATTACGGGCAGCGGCACCAGGCGGAGCTCGAGGCTGCAGGCCGGGTGGCGAGGGAGCTGGGCCTCGAGCGCCACGTCGTGCTCAATATCGATCTCCGGGCGTTTGGTGGGTCCGCGCTCACTGATGACCTTCCGGTTCCAAAAGACACCCCCCCGGACCGGATCGGCCGAGAAATTCCGGTAACGTATGTCCCGGCTCGGAACACGATATTTCTTTCGTTCGCCCTGGGCTGGGCCGAGGTTCTGGATGCCGCAGATATTTTCCTCGGCGCCAATGCTCTGGATTACAGCGGTTATCCCGACTGCAGGCCCGAGTTCATCCAGGCATTTCAGGCAATGGCTGCCCTGGCTACCCGCGCAGGGGTGGAGCAGGGTCGGAGGCTGACGGTTCACACTCCGCTGATAGCCCTATCAAAGCGTGAGATCATCGAGCAAGGCTTAGCCCTGAACGTGGATTATGGTCTAACCTTCTCCTGCTACGATCCGACGCCGGACGGGGCAGCATGCGGCCGGTGCGAGGCGTGCATTCTGCGCCTCAAGGGGTTTCGGGATGTCGGTATCGAAGATCCCGCCACATACCACACGGTCAGCGGGAAGCCATGAACGGTCGGTTGCCTGAATGCCGAGGCAAGGTTCGTCATCCCAGGCAGCACGAGAGGATGACAATCAAATGAGTTACGCTGTCAAAGAGATCTTCTACACTCTCCAGGGAGAGGGCGCCAACAGCGGACGGGCAGCAGTATTCTGCCGCTTTGCCGGGTGCAACCTGTGGAATGGCCGGGAGCACGGCCGAGCCGAAGCCATTTGCCAGTTCTGCGACACTGATTTCGTCGGCACTGATGGTCCAGGTGGCGGGAGCTATGGGTCAGCGGAATGCCTGGCTGCGGCGATCACCGCCACCTGGCCCCTCTCGGATACCGGAAAGCGATTCGTGGTGTGCACCGGGGGGGAGCCACTGCTCCAGCTCGATACACCTCTGCTCGGCGCGCTGCATGAAGCGGGTTTTGAGGTGGCAGTCGAGACCAATGGGACCCTGCCACCGGTGCCTGGTATCGACTGGTTATGCGTGAGCCCGAAGGCAGGGGCCAGGCTCCTGACTCGCAGCGGCAATGAGCTCAAACTGGTCTTTCCGCAGCCCGGCGTCGATCCCCAGGATTTCGAACTGCTGCCATTCAGCCAGTTCTTTCTGCAACCCATGGATGGGCCCGAGCTGCAGGCCAACACCGAGGCAGCTTTACGCTACTGTCTCGCCCACCCGCGCTGGCGGCTGAGCCTCCAGACGCATAAGCTTCTCGGCATTCCTTGAGCAGGCAGCAGGGCAGCTGGAAAGCGGGGCGGTTGCGCGTGACGCAGGGCGCTCCGTTGTGGTAAGCTGCTCTAATGCTCCTGTTTCAGCCTAGGCCATCGTCCTGCCCCGCTGCGCCGCCCCGCGGCCCCATTGAGAATGCACGGCTACTCCGACCGCATAAATCACGCGTTCGCCTTCGCTGCCAAGTACCATGGGGCCGTTGCCCCGGCCGGCTCCGGCATGGATTACATGGCCCACCCGGCGAATGTCGCAATCATTCTGGCCCGCTATGGCTGTGAGCAGATCACCATCGTGGGCGGGATTCTGCATCACGTGCTCGAAGAGGCGCCACCTGACAAGCGTCCCGTGCTCGAACGCAAGATCGCGGACAAGTTCGGGCCAGTAGCGCTAGCCATCGCCAAGGACGCGTTGGAGCCAAAGTTCGATCGGAGGGGTGGCGAACGCGCTTGGCAGGCACGAAAACAGGAATATCTGAGCCAGCTCGCGATTGCGGAGCCGCGGGCGCTGGACATCTGCGTTGCGGACGAGATACACACCTGCGGCTCGACGCTGACTGCACTACGCCGTCTCGGAGTCGAGTACTTGCGCGCCGTCTCGCGGGCCGGCTCTGAGCAGACGATCTGGTGGTACCGTTCAATGCTCGAAATTCTGGCCACCCGCTCTGACTGGCCCCAGCGAGAGATGATGACCGAATTGCGTCTTATGAGTGCCGACCTGGTTCGTAGCCTCCGCCAGAAAGAGGAGGATCTGTGAGCCGCTTTCCCATACTCGTGCTTCTTCTCGGGCTATCGGGATGCTTGGGGAGCGCACCGCCGCCTATTCCGCTCAACCCGGTCAGGTTTCTACTCGTCAACGACGTCTCCGTTGCCGACACGACCGCCAGTGGTCGTGGAGGTCTGGCGCGGGTCGCCACCGTACGGAGCCGGCTTGCCGACCAGGGCCCGATTCTCTTCGTACTGGCTGGTGATGTGCTCAGTCCGAGCGGACCCGGCAAGTACTACAATGGCCGCCAGATGATTCAGGCCTTCAATGCGGCAAAGCTGGACTATGCCACGTTTGGCGATCACGACTTCGACGTGGAGATCGATACACTGGTGGCCAGGATTGCAGAATCCAGGTTCAAGTGGATCAGCAGCAACTGCACCCTGGCAGGCGGGGCACCCATAGCCAAGGTGCTGCCCTGGGATACCCTGCACATCTCGGGTCACAAGGTTGGACTGTTCGGGCTTACTCTCCAGGGCAACTATCGTCCTGAGATTCGCTGCACTGACCCGGACAGCGCCGCGGTGCGCGTGGTCGAAGCCCTGACCGCGGAGGGCGCGGACCTGATCGTCGGGCTTACTCACCAGAGTGTCCGGGCCGACAGAGACCTGCTCGTGCGAGAGCCCCGAATCGACTTGATCCTTGGTGGTCACGAACAGGAGGCGCTGGACTCGACCGTGTCGGGACGACACCTGGTCAAGGCCGATGCCAATGCGGAGAGCGCCCAGTTCGTGACGCTGTGGGGTGGCAAGGGGAATTGGCGGCAAGCGGTGGGGTTGGTGCCGATCGACGCTGCCTTGCCCCCAGACACTACTGTCGCCCGAGTGGTTCGGGAGTGGAACGACAGCCTCGAGAAGCGGCTCGGGCCGGAACGGACGGTCGGCAGATCTGCCTTGCCCATCCAGCGCCTCAGGGCGAAGTGAGTCGCTGCTGGGTAATGGAGAGGGATCGCTACGACGTGCGGGGAGGCGGCCCCCGTTTGCAGGCAACGGAACCGGCCGGGAGAGGCCGATCTGCTGATGAGGGACATCGCGGATTCACTGCGCCGGTTCGAACGACCAAAGGCGCGCGTGTGCTCCAAGCCGGAAATGCAAATCCCGGCTGAGCTCGCTTGCTCGCCGGGACCGGAAGCCTTAGCAATTTTGATCACCCAGGTTGCAAGGCCTAAATCCCTGGGGCCCCGAAGGGCTATGCTCTTATGTCGATTGATATGAATATAGCTCACTGGTACGGTCAGCGCAATCGTTCGCGGCTCCCCCCAAACACCTCGGGCTTGTATTATAGGGCATGGGTTTAACCCCTTCGCCATCCGTCGCTACCCTACCCAGTGCCTTCGCCGCCGCTTGCCGCCTCTCCCGTACCGACGGAGAGCTGTTTGAGCGCTGCAGGGTGGCCCTGGTACGCCGCTTTCAAAGCGAACAAATCTGGTTCGACCTGGCTTCGCCGGCGGAGTCGCTCCCGCGGGTCGGTCCGGCGGCGGGCATCGAGAACGCGGTGGAGGTAGCCCGGCTCGCCAGCGGCCAGACCGAAGTGGCGATTCATGCCGATCCGGAAGTCGCCGCGGAGATGCGCCCGGTGGCCATGTCGCTGGCCCTTGGGCTGAGTGTCGTCATCGAGCTTCGCGGCATACTGCTGGAAAGACAGGCTGCTCTCGATGATGCCGTCTTCCAGCTGCGGGCGCTCCGTCAGGTCGCGCGACTCCTTTCCTCGGTTCACTCCACCGAAGAAACCGAGCAGCTGGTCCTGGACTTCATGGCTGAAGTCTTCTTTGCCTGGTGGGCCTGCCTCTACCGCCCCGAAGGAGAAAACTATGTTCCCAGTGTTTTCCGCTCGCTGAACGATCGTCTCCGACCCGCCCCGATCGACCGCGGAGCGCTCGATGAGGCACTCCCGCCGGGGAGTGCGGCGGCCGGCGCGGATGACGTTCGTCTGGCTGAGCTGGTTGGTCCGGGTGCCGAGCTGGTGGTTCCGCTCGACGCGGGCGCCGAGCGCATGGCCGTCCTGGTTCTCGGGTCTCGTATCAGTGACAAGCTGTACGGCCGCGCCGAATCGGAGCTGGCGGGCACGCTATCATTCGCAGCCGCTATCGCGCTCAAGAACTCGGAGCTGGTCGAACAGCTTCATAGCGCAGCCACCACCGATGAGCTGACGGGATTGTTCAATCGCCGTGCGCTGGAGGAGCGTCTCGCGGCCGAGATCTCCCGAAGCCTCCGCCATCAGCTTCACACCAGTGTTCTCCTCCTCGATCTCGATCGCTTCAAAGTCGTCAATGACACCATGGGCCACGCGGCCGGCGACCGCCTGCTGGTGCAGGTGGGTCAGGTCCTCCGAAGGCAGTGCCGAGCGCTCGATGTCGTTGGACGGCTCGGCGGCGACGAGTTCCTCGTGATCCTCCCGATGACCAAGCCGGCCGAGGCCAAGGTATTCGTCGCCCGGGTGCAGTCCAGCCTTCGCGAGATCGAGAAAACCAACCCGGAATTCGGGGCGTGTACCTTGAGCATGGGCATCGCCGAATCGCCTCATCACGGCACCACCGTCAGCAGTGTTCTGGCCGCAGCCGACAACGCGCTCTACCGAGCCAAGCGGGGCGGCAGAAACACGGTCGAAGTAGCGGAGAGCTAGTCACCGATGCTGGAATCCGAATTCACCCTCCTCGGGGACGCCGTCTGGCTGGACTTCATCAACACGGCGCGCGGCCGTACTCCCTCACCGCCTGACCTTCTGCCCGACAGCGCAGCGCTGGCCCGGTGGGCTGCGGCGCAGAGCATCGAGTGGACTCCGCACGACGAGCTTGCCTTCCGCGAGGTCCTGGCCTTCAGGGACCGGCTGACCGCCCTTGCCGAGGCGCTTCACTCCGATCTACAGCCGCCCGCCGGATCGATTACCGCAATCAACGAACAGCTGGCGCGAAGCGGCGGTTGTCACCAGCTCACCCGCGTCAGCGGCGAGTGGCAGCTTCGTTTCGCCCCGGCGCAACGTCCCACGCTGTTGCAGGCTATCGCCGGGTCGGCGGCTGCGGGCCTGGCTGAGCCACTGCGTTTCGTCCGGCGCTGCGCCGGCCAGAGCTGCTCACTCTTCTTCACCGACGATTCCCCCAATCAGGGCCGCCGCTGGTGCAACGCGGCTGTGTGTGGCCTCGAGATGAAAGTCGAGCGACGGCGCGGGTTACTGCGCTGAGCACGGCCGAGCCGGCCCGCTATTACGAGCGCACCCACGCGGCGCTCGGTACCCGCTACCGCATCGAACGGACGGTCGCGGTATCGCTGGAACGGGTGCTCTTCGAGGCCCAGGACCTGATCCTCAGGCGCCGGGTAAGTCTGCGGGTCAATTTTTACGTCGACGATCCCAGCAGGGCATGGTTTCTCCGGGAAGCAGAGGCGCTGGGCAAGCTGGATCATCCTGCCATCCGGCATGTCTATGATGCGGGTGTGGTAGGAGAGCTGGCCTATCGCGTCGGTAACTGGATCGATGGTGAAGGCCTGCAAGGCGCGTTGCAACGGGGGCCGCGTCCGATTCCGATGGTGCACACGCTGGCGCGGGATCTTCTGAGCGCGCTGGACCACGCGCATACTCAGGGCATCATTCTTCGCAGGATCGTACCAGCGTCGGTCCTGCTCGGCTCGTCCGGTCGCGGCATCGTGTCCGACGTGCGTTTCTGCAGTTACATGCTCCCCGCGATACCACCAGGCACAGTCCCACTCGGCCTCGCCTTCATGGCCCCGGAGGTGCGGGGTGGAGCCTCCGGAGATCCCACCAGTGACGTCTACACTGCGGGTGCCCTCCTGTACCTGACGATCACGGGGCAGGAGCCGCCGCTCGATACCGCCACGATTCGCCGGCCGACCGAACTGAGGCCAGCCTGCCCCCGGACTGTAGAACGGATCGTCTTGCGAGCCCTGCAGCCGGCGCAGGATGACCGGTATCTCACAGCAGTGGAGATGCTGGAAGATTTCGCCAGCGATGCCGGCACGTTCGAGACACCGGCCATAGCAGTCGGTCAGGGAGCACTCGCAGAGCAGGAAGACAGGACGCGCTGGGAGAAGCGTCTGCGGCGGGCACTGGGGGATGACTACGAGCTGTTGTCCTTGCTGGGCACCGGTGGGTTCGGCCGGGTGTACCGGGTTCGGGACCTGCATCTGGAACGTGAAGTTGCGTTGAAAGTGCTTCAGCCTCTCCTCACCCGAGATCCCGAAGTCGTAGAGCGGTTTCGCCGTGAGGCCCAACTCGCGGCCGGACTCCGCCATCCGAACATCGTGAACATCTACGACATCGGGGGCCGCTCGGGACTCCTCTGGTATACCATGGAGCTCATCGATGGTCCCAGCCTGGCGCAGCTGGTCGAGCGCGATGGACCATTGTCGATCGATAAGACCCTCCGGCTGCTGCGGGAGGCGCTCTCTGCCCTGGCCCATGCCCATGGATCAGGGCTCGTACACCGTGATATCAAGCCGGAGAACATCCTGATCGACCGAACCGGCAGCGTTCAGATCACCGATTTCGGTCTGGCGTTGGCGCTCCGCGGCAAGTACAGCGGCGCCACCAGCCAAAGCGGCACTCCTCAATTCGCCAGTCCGGAGCAGCTGCTGGGCGAGCGAGTGGACCAGCGGTCAGACCTCTACAGCCTGGCTGCAGTAGCCTACTATGCGCTGCTGGGCACGCCTCCTTTTCCCGGGCTCACGGTCGAGCAAGTGCTCGCCAAGCAGACCACGAATCAGTTCCCGACTTCGCGGGGCCGCAGACACGACGTAAGCGAGGCGCTGGAGCAGGTCCTGGATCATGCGCTCAGTGCGGACGTCGGCCAACGGTATCCCTCGGCGGCCGAGTTTCTCCAGGCTGTCAACCACGCGGTGGGCACTACGGGGCGGGAGCCCGTGACCGACTGGGCCCGCGCGGCCGCGCGGTGGTTTCGTGGCTCCCCCCTTGACTGACCGCGTTGGCTGTACAAATTTATCCGCCGACAGGGCCCCAAGTTGAAGTCTGATCGACCGGCTTGATCGGTAATCGCAGACCCGGGGGTTGGATCGCCCAGTG
>DATFFX010000026.1:0-5006 GCA_035249825.1 Gemmatimonadales bacterium
TTCGTCGATCGTGGGGGGTAACGGTGCCGAGCCGGAGTAAATGCTCGCCGGGTCACCCCCCAGGGCGATGACGACGGGCATCCGCTCACCCCGCGCCGCCATTTCGCGCCAGTGCGCCGCGCCCACCTTATGCCGCTGCCAGTGCATCGCCAGGGTGTTCCGGCCGATGATCTGCACTCGGTACATGCCTACGTTGCGGATGCCCCGGGTCGGGTCAGTGGTAATGACCATCGGCAGGGTGATGTAGCGGCCGCCATCACCCGGCCAGGTGGTCAGAAACGGAATCGCGTCCAGATTCACGCCATCGTCGCGCACGATGACGTCCTGGCAGGGAGGCCGGCCGCTCTTCACCCGGGGAGGAAACCGTCCAATCTCCGCCAGTTTGGGGAGCATGGCGAGCTTTCCCAGCAGGCCTTCGGGCACTTTCAGATTGAGCATCTCGGAGATTCTACCGCCGATATCGTCCAGCTTCTCGGTCCCGAGAGCCAGACACATGCGCCGCATCGACCCGAACAGATTGATCGCCACCGGCTGAGCGCTCCGCTGGCCATTCTCCAGGAGTACATGCTCGAAGAGCAGCGCAGGGCCTCCGCCGGGACTCTTCATGGCCCGATCCGCTATCTCGGCGATCTCCAGGCGTGCACGCACGGGGTGGGTCACCCGGGCGAGCTCCCCGATCCGGTCTATCGCCTCGATGAAGTCGCGAAGATTATCGAGAGCCATATTAGAAAAGCGTGAACGGTAAATGGTGAACGGTAAACGGGGGTTTACCGACCGTGTTCCGCCTCTCGATCTTCGCTCCCTGTTCACCGTTCACTGTTCACCGTTCACCCTTTCGTCCCAATATGCATCGCGCACACGCCTCCCATGAACAACTCGTAGCGTACATCGGTAAATCCCTGCGCTGCCATGCGGCGCGCAAGCTCAGCGGGAGGCGGAAACAACCGAGCTGACTCTGGTAGCCACTTGTATGCTGTCGTATGTTTGGAGATTACACGCCCGATCCAGGGCATGATGCGGCGGAAGTAAAATTCGAATCCCGTGCGCAGGAGGGGACTCTCGGGAACCGACATCTCGAGAATTACCAGCTTTGCCCCGCGTCTGAGTACGCGCGCCGCCTCGGCCAAGCCGCTGTCGAGATCGATGAGATTGCGTACTCCCCAGCCGACCATAGCGCCATCGAACAACCCATCCGGAAAGGGCAGTTCGAGCGCGTCGGCGGCCACAGGGTCTACGCTTTGTGACTTATGGCGCCCCTGTTCCAACATCGGTCGCGCAAAATCGGTCCCGACGATTCGTCCTCGAAATCCCGGGCGCCGAGCCAGGTTGACTGCAAAGTCGAGAGTACCGGCGCAAAGGTCGAGGTAGATTCCTTCCGGCCGGCGTTCCCACTCCAGGCGTGTTACAGCGTTGCGCCTCCAGCCTTGATCCAGGCGGAAGCTGATGATCCGGTTGAGCCGATCGTAGGTGGGAGCTATGGCAGTAAAGACCGCGCGGACATAGGCCCGCTTCTCCGGACCGCCTGAAACGGGTAACTGACGATCCGAGGCTAACATAGGCGCTGAATCTAGTCCCGCCGGAACCCCCTTCGCAAGCAGACGCCATCGTGTCTAGCGGTCGTCCGGAATGGGGTAGCCTGAGCGATCAGGAGGTTGTCCTTCTGGCCCGGTCGGGGCAGGAGGCTGCCTACCGGGAGCTGATTCGGCGCTACGAGCGACCGGTCTTTGCCTTGCTGTTCCGCATGGTTCGGGATCGTGAGCTGGCCGAGGATCTGGCTCAGGAAACGTTTGTCAAAGCGCTCAACGCAATCGACTCCTACCGCCCGGAATTCAAGTTTTCTTCCTGGATTTTCAAGATCGGGAACAACGCGGCCATCGACCATCTCCGCCGCCGGGAGCTGGACACCCTGTCGCTGGACGGGTCCCCTCACGCCGAAACACCGGAAGCCATGCAAGCCACAGCGCTCCAGATTGGAGCGCGACAGGAATCACCCCTCGATACCGTGGAAGCAAAGGAGCTCGGCGGGGCCATCGAATCTGCCATAGGGGCGCTACGCCCCGAGTACCGGTCCTGTATCCTTCTGCGCCATGTCGAGGGGCGCCCCTACGAAGAAATCGCCGAAATTCTGAACCTCCCCCTGGGGACGGTGAAGACCTACATCCATCGCGCCCGCAATGAGCTGCGCGAGGCGCTCGCACACCTCAAAGAATGAAACCTTCACATTATCCTCAACGTAGAGGGGTCCACTTATGACCCGAACGCCGGGAAGTCACCTGTCGCCGGACGAGATCGATTCCTGGCTCGCCGGAACTCTATCGCCGGAATGGCAGCAGCATCTCGATCAATGTCAGCCCTGCCTCGAGCGAGTCCGCAGCGAGCGCGACATTGTAGACCAGATAGCTGGCCTTCCGCTCCTGAGTCCTGCGCCTGCGTTTGCAGATCAGGTCATGGCGGCGGTGACGATTCCCGATCCCTTCGCGATCCGCTCCTTACAAGCCACACGACGCCGAGTCTTTGCAACCGGGAGATCGCTCGCCCTCGCTGCCAGTCTCGCGGTGTTGCTGCTAAGCTCGATGGCCGGCAGCATTGTCTGGAGCCTCAACCACCAGGACACACTCGCCTCACTCGGTACCTGGCTGCTGTCCGAGACGGCACAGGTTGCCTGGCTCGGCCTCCAGGGCCTCGCATCGAATCTGCTCGAGCAACCCTGGTACAACGGGGTTCGATCACTGCTGGACAACCCAATCCGGCTCGCGATCGGTTCGGCCCTGGCCTCCGCCGGATATTTCGGCGGCGTTCTGGCATTGAGACGCCTCCTGGCTTTGCCGACGCAGCAGGTGGCCCATGCGGGCATCTAGCCGGCTGGTTGTCGCTTCTTGCCTGACAGCGGTGTTCCTGACCCGCCCGTTGGCCGCAGAGATTCCATTCGAGGCTTCCCGTTCAGGCACCGTCCAGCTGATACATGATTTCTGGAGCCTGGTGACGGACGTGTCGACCCGCGTGGGGCTCCAGGATCGCACTGCTCCAGCGCGACCACGACCGCAGGCTATTCCTCGAGGCGGCCCTTCGGTAGATCTCAGTGACCTCAGCCAACCGACTATCCTGGAAGAGCAGCTCCGTTCCGCACTCGATACCAGGGGCGAGCTGCGGCTGAGCATTCCCGATGGTATGGCGCGACGCGGCGATTACAGCATTGGCTCCGAGGAGCGATCGGAAGGCCATTTACTCGTAATCGATGGCGACGCGGACGTGCACGGTACCCACCGCGGCAATCTGGTAACGGTCAGAGGAAATGTGACGGTTCATCCGGGGAGCGTCGTCTCGGGAGACATTCTCACGCTCGGTGGTGAGGTGCGAGACCGCGGAGGTGAGATCGGTGGTGAGGTTCGGACGCTCAGGTCGGCAGCCTTGATGCCCCAGACCGGAGCTGCTGAGGCAGGCACGCTCAGCCCGGTGGAGAGCACGTTCCGCCGAGTTGCCGGGGTGCTCGGCGTCTTTCTGACCCTGTCGGTGCTCGGTTTCGGTCTGGTTCTGTTCGGCCACCAGAATCTGGAGATCGTGTCGGATACTGTGTCGCACTCCTTCGGGCGTGCCCTGGTCACGGGCTTGCTGGGACAAATACTACTACTGCCGACGTTCGGCATGCTGGTCGTGGGACTGATTCTGAGCGTGGCCGGCATTCTGCTGCTCCCCTTCGCCGTCGCTGTTTTTGCCATGCTCGTCGTTGTCGGTGTCGTCGGAGGCTGCCTGGCCGTCGCGCATGCGCTGGGCGAGACCTATACCCGGCGCCGGATGGCCCAGGGCGTGATTATCAGCTCGCCCAACAGCTATCGGTACCTCTTGCTGGGTCTGCTGGCGCTGGGCAGTCTCTGGGCTGCATGGGCGTTGTTCGGCTGGGTACCGGTGGCGGGAAGCATCATGTGGGGGGCGGCGTTTTTCTTCAGCTGGCTCCTTGGCACTGCCGGATTCGGCGCCACACTGCTCAGCAGAGCCGGCATCAAGGAGAATTTTTCCGGTCGCCTCTTCCCACCCGAAGCGATGACGGACGAGTACCTCTGGGCCACGCCACAGTTCGGTGTTCCCGCGGGAAAGCGGCCCGGCACGCGGACACCCTCTCGCGGACTGTGATCGTGCGAACGCCCGGTCTGACACTCATCCTGTGCCTGCTCGCCGGAACCCTGCACGCACAGATGATGCGGCCCTTCAGCACATTCCGTCAGCTCCATGGCGAGACCCGACTGACCGCCCGGCTCGAGTATGGAGCCGGAACACTTCGAGTCGAGCCGGGTGAGCCGGGCCAGCTGTATCGAATGATCTTGTCATACGATGAGGAGCGTTTCCTTCCGGTAAGCGAGTACGATGCCGCCAGCCGTACGGTAGTGCTCGGACTCCAGAGCCGGGGTGATGGAGGGGTGCGCGTGGTCTCGCGAAACCAGCTGCGGCAGGCAGCGACTATCTCGATCTCTCCCCGTGTAGACCTCAGCCTTCATCTCAACCTGGGCGCAGTAGACGCCGACCTGGAGCTGGGTGGCTTACGAATATCCGAGCTCGATATGGGGACAGGCGCGAGCCAGACCACCATTCGCTTCTCCCAGCCCAATCCGATGCGCTGCAGGCGCGCTTCGTTGAGCGCGGGCGCGGCGGAGGTGACGGTCCTCGGCCTCGGGAACAGTCGCTGCGAAGAAATCCTCTATGAAGGGGGCGTAGGGAAGGTCGTCCTGGATTTCAGCGGAGCGTCGAGCACCAGCGCACGGGTAAAGGTCAAGATGACAGTAGGCGGGATCACACTTCGGCTGCCCGCCCGAGCCGGGGTGAGCATCAAGATGGATAAGTTTCTGTCGAGCTTCGAGTCAGAAAGACTGATGCGGCGTGGCACCGGGTTCGTCTCAGCCAACTACGACCGCGCCGAGCGCCGGCTGGAATTCGACCTCACCACGGCGGTTGGCGGGGTGGACGTGGAATGGGTGGAAGGCGAGTGAGAAGTGAGGAGTAAGAAGTGAGAAGTA
>DATFFX010000027.1:0-3154 GCA_035249825.1 Gemmatimonadales bacterium
CAAAGCGTGTTGAATTGTGTACTCTCATTCGACCTCCTCGAAGCTCTTACAGTGAAGTCACCTGGGTCCCGCCTTCCGCACATCATATCCTCGGCAGTATGGTGGTTCTGTGACTCAAGTCACCCCCTGCAGCGGATCTACGGCGATGTGAGCCGCTGAAGGCCCGGTACTTGCAACCAGTGCGGACCTCTACCCCTTGACCCCGACTTGGGTGCAGAAGGTAGATTTCCGGCCCTGCAGTGCGAGTTACTTCGGCACAGTTTCGGCCACCAGCCGCAACACCTGACGACTCGATACCTACAACTCAGACCCGGGAAGCCAGTGATCCGTTCGACCAATTCGCGCCGTCTGAAGCTCTCGTTAACCCTCTTGCTGGTAGCGCCAGCCAGCAGGATTGAGGCTCAGGCCGGCCAGCAGTGGCTCAGTTCCGGCGTCTCGGAGTGGTATGAATCGGCCGCCCGAAGTGCTCCGGGGCAATGGGGTATAGCCATAGCGGACCAGTCGGGCCGGATGCTCTGGAGCATGAACCCGGATCAGTCGCTCATGCCGGCCTCGGCCGTCAAGCTGTTCACGACGGGGTACGCCCGGAGCGTACTCGGAGGGGCGGCCCGGCGGTCCACCCGGGTGGTCGGATCGGGTGTCATCGACACAGTCAAAGGCGAGTGGCTCGGCAGCTGGGCCCTGGAACTGAACGGCGATCCCTCTCTCGAACGGGCCGAGGGCTCGGGGCCAACCCTCCATGATCTGGCCGTGCAACTCGCGAGTGCCGGAGTAAAGCGCCTGTCCGGACCGCTCGAGGTCCGAAGCGCCGACGGCCCGGCCACGGCCGTGTACCCCGAGGTATGGTCCCGCAAACACTCTGGCCGTCTGTTCGCTCCACTGGTCGGACCACTCACGATTCATGAGAACATCGTCTGGTTTACCGTTCGGCCCGGCCGCAAAGTCGGGTCACGGGCCCGGCTGATCGAAGCCGCCCCGACCGGCGTCAGCTCCCTGGTGTCGGTTACGGCGGTCACCCGCAGCGGCCGGCGCTCGCGGCTTAAGCTCAAGCCACGGGCGGGAGGCGGGTGGGTGGTGGCCGGCACTATTGGAGTGCGGGCCGCTCCCCGGCGCCTTACCACCACGACCAGGGATCCCAAGGTCGTCCTGACGGCCGTCTGGGGGGTTGCACTCAAGAAGGCTGGAATAGTCTGGAACCGCGCCAGGAAGGCCACTGAGCCGCTGGATGGCTCCCGCAAGGTTCTCGCGGAGGTGACCTCCCCCCCTTTCGATTCACTCGCGAGCGAGATCAATCGCCGGAGCCACAATCTGGGCGCCGAGCTGCTGCTGCAATGGGCCGGCGGGACGACACATGGTCCTGCCAACCTTACCGCCCACGTTCAAAAGGTGATCGGCCGGCAGGAAGGGGTTCATCTCGTGGACGGAAGCGGTCTCTCATATGAGGACCGGGTCAGCCCGTCGGCATTCGTGGCGTACCTGACGAAGTTCCCGGCCACAGCCGCGGGTCAGAACTATCCCCAACTGCTGCCCGCCAATGGCACCGGCACGTTGCGCCAGCTGAACAGTGGTTTCCCGGGTGCAGGTGTCGTACGGGCCAAGACGGGGACGCTCGGCCGCGCTTCCACCCTGGTGGGATACCTGGGCCATCCAGAAGGCACCCTGGTTGTTTCGCTCATGTACAACGGGTCGCGGCCGGGAGCCGCCCGCAGTGCGCAATGGAAACTCTTCCGGCTGCTAGGCGCGAACGGGGTGGTCATTCCGGCCGATACTTTCAGTGCGGAGCCACCACAGCTGGGCAGCGACGATACCTCGCCGCCGGACTGGTGGATCAAGGCGTCGAATCCGGCGGACTCCGCCGAAGTCGAAGTCGACTCTTAGCAAGAAGGCAGCTATGACGCAAAACGGCCCAGCACTCGCTGGGCCGTTTTTCCGTGCAGCGTATCGAGCTCAGCTGACCTTGGGCCGTCCCTGAATTACGCGTAGCAGCACCACCGCTATGGCGGCCCAGAGCAGAACGTGAATGAATCCACCGAAGGTATTGGCGGATACGATGCCGAGGAGCCAGAGCGCCAGCAGAGTGACGAAGACGGTCCAGAGCAATTCGACCTCCTTGGAGAGGACGCCTACTTCATACATTATCTGAAATGAAGACGGCCCGCCACTCGGCGGGCCGTCCAGAATAGGGAGCAAGCTCAGCGATTAGGGTGTCTTCTTCAGAGCAGCGTTGGCGGTTGCCAGCCCGCTGCCGCTGCGGTTCTCGTCCCAACTCGGAGGGGTAGTCAGTGGTGCTCCGGGGCCCTCGCGTACCTGCTGGTTTATATCCAGAATCTGAATGGCCGTGCTCGTGAGTATCTGCTCTGCCTTGGCGGCACGGTCCGGTGCAGCCTCACCCAACGTCGGGTTCTTCTGAAGCATCAGGGCCACAATCCCAGCTACGTGGGGCGATGCCATGGACGTGCCCCCGAGAAAGAAGAAGCTTTCTGTGTTGCTTTGATTGAGCTGATAGGGCCCTACGACCCAGGAACCAGGTGCAGCGACGTCCAGGTCCTGATCACCCGTCCTGAGAGCTGAGAAATCGCTGATGTAGTACTCATCCGGATCGGTTGGATCGGCCGGGTTCCGTACGTTCCACCAATTGTTGGTGCCGGGGGTCGAATTCCATTCCTGAACGTATCCCGCCGAGGCCACCGAGATCACCGGCTCATATGCGCCCGGGTAGCCCATGGCGCCGACCGGTCCTGAGTTGCCTGCAGATGCCACAATCACGATACCAGCCGTAACAGCCTCGTCGATTGCGGCCTGCTCTAGGGCATCCAGCTCCGGCCCGCCGAGGCTCATGTTGATCACGACCGGAACGTTAGCCAGCGGACCACGCTTCAGCTCCACGATGTGCATGATGCCCTGCGCTATCATCGATGACCAACCCGACCCGTTCTGGTTCAGCACCTTGACCGGAATGATTGTGGCCAAAGGTGCGGTGCCGTTAATCGCCGTGCCGCCGAGGTCATAGCCTAGTACGGTGCTCGTCACGTGCGTGCCGTGGGAGTTCTGGTCGTGTTCCCACTGGTTCTGCGCATCCGATACCGTCCCGACCTCTCCGCCGCCGCCTGAGAATGCCCTGGCGAACTGCGTGGCGATCCGTTCCTGCGGGAAG
>DATFFX010000028.1:0-2822 GCA_035249825.1 Gemmatimonadales bacterium
GGGTGGGGAGACCTACTCCCAGGCGATGTTCCATCTCACCGGCCCCTCGTGCGTGAGCGCGGTCCTCTATCCCAGCGGGTCCTTTTCCGCGTCGCCCTTCACGGCCTACGGGATCGGCACCGCCAATCAGGCGGCCACCGATCTCCATCGGCTGACGGTCACCGCGAGCCAGGGAACCACGGATTCCAGGATCGTCACCGAGGACTTCAAGAACATCGGGAACCGGACCCTCACCCTGCCCAGCGCGCTCGGCGCGGTGACGGCGAGCAACGCAGGCGGCCCTTACAAGCGGCCGATGGTGGTGAGCACCTTCCCCGCCGAGCTCAACTCGTCGGCGGTGATGACCTTCCTGGATCAGACGGTGGCCGGGAAGGGTGGCTCGATCATCGCCACGGCGGCCTGGCTGGGCGGGCTCAACGTGTCGCTCACCCTGCCGGACTTCTCGGCGCTGGCGGGGTGGAGCAACGCCTGGGCTCCGGCCACCGGCGACCAGGTGATATGGACCTTGTCGGGGTCGGGCACTAGCCTCACCGCGGCCTGCCAGGAGGGGGGGAGGCTGGTGTCCTCGACGAAGACTGGAACTATTTAGTGGTCAGTGGTCAGTGGTCAGGGGTCAGGGGTCAACGATGAGTCATTTGCCAGCGGCCCGAAGGGCTGAGTCAGTTAGTGCGAGGGGGGCGGGGAAGGGCCCCGATGCAATCTCGAGGCTTGCGGGAACGGAATATGCAGTATTACATTGTACGCAGTGCAGAGCGGTGACAGTTGAGTTGGGCGAGGCATAGGTCTACGACCCCCCGCCCGGTCAGCTGCTCACCGCTCGATGCGTTTCTGGAGGTCCCCCCTCCGGTCTGGCCCATCCCCGCGCCTCAGATTAGTTTACCCCGCCCGCAGGGATGGCGGATCGGGCCCTTTGGGGGCGGTAGCTCAGCTGGGAGAGCGCTGCGTTCGCAATGCAGAGGTCAGGGGTTCGATCCCCCTCCGCTCCATGACAATTGAAGTGATCCAGATTGCTGCCCCTTGGTGTAACTGGCAACACGCCTGACTCTGGATCAGGAGAGTCCTGGTTCGAGCCCAGGAGGGGCAACTCAGCGGCGGGCGAAAGCCCGCCGCTTTTGTTGCCCCTCCCGGGCTCGTCGCCTTGCTGGCGCTGCGGCGTCGAGCCCGGGAGCGCTGGTTAAGCACGGACCGGTTTACATCAGCGCTTGTAGCGGACGTCCGCGAGCTGAACGCGGACACCGTCGGGGTCCTGTACGTACACCTGATCCTGGTTTTCCAGCACCGGTTTCGCCTCGGGCATGGCCGTCTTGAGGGCGGTGATGGCAGCCTGTGGATCGTACGCATCAGTGCCGAAGCAGAAGTGATTGAACCCGGGCTGCTGTCTGGCATCCGGCGCATAAATGCCCAGGAAGCCACTTTCCATCCGGAATTCGCAGAAGTCCTTGTCTTCAGCCTGAATCGGCAGGCCGGTGAGCCGCTGGTAGAACGCTTTCGAGCGTGCAACGCTCGAGGCGTAGAGGGTCACATGGTTCAGGGTGCGGGTCTGAAATAGCGGGCCTGTCGGCCCCTGCTCCACAAGGGAACCACCGGGAGGACCGGCGAGGTATGGACCGACGCTGAGCGCGAAGAGCGCTTGGAGCAGCTGGCGGCGCGAGAGGCTTCCCAGGTCATACAAGCCTACAAGGCGCTCCATTTCATGGTGCATGCTTCCTCCATGGGGTGATACGCCTAACGCCGCGGGTCGGACGGCTGCAGCAGGCTACCGTATCTGCACGACCACGATGTTGCCAGGTTGCGAACCGACGTTCCGGACCCGATAGCGCACACCGGCCGGAAGCGAGAGCCAGGCACCCGTCCCTTCAAGCGCCTGTTCGGGCCGATCTGAGACGCTGACGCTCGTGTGACCTCCCAGGGGCTGAACGAGGATTGTTGGTAGACTGGCGGTCTCCCACTTTGTCACACTCTGAGCGGGGATGATGAGTCGCGATTGTAGGAACCAGGAGGAGTGGAGGCCTGGCTCGCCTGGACTTCCCGGCGGGCTGCCGGAAACCTTGTTGTGGGCCGAGTGGGAGTGATTGATGAGGATCAGGCGGAAAAGCTGAGTGCCCACATTGGTTACACGGTGGGTGAGGGGTGCCTGTACGAAACTGCTATCAATGACGACATCCCCAGGATGCCATCCGGGGTCAGCCGACGGCAAGGTCCCGGCCCACGCGCTGTCTGCGAGCTGCGCATCCGTGGGTGAAACCGAAACGGGGATTAGAAGCTGGGGGAATCGGTGAATGTGGAACAACGTTGTGTCGCCTGGCGGGATCTGAACATCAAATATGCGAAAGGTCCCGGCGTCGAGCACGACACGGTGTCGCGGTTCCCGCTCTAACGGCACGGCCTGGGCGCTGGAGACCCCGGCGATACCGCACACCATGAGGCCTGAGGTCAACAGGCGATCTATCATTGGCTCTCGACGGGTATCACCATGATGGGAAGGTACTCCACCGCCGGGAACAGTGCTCGGCCGTTCCGCCCGCGCATCGGTCGAACGAGAAGCTTTTTCATTCCTCTGTTGACCTGCGCCGCAGCGGCTGGAATACTTGGGGACCCGGCCATCCCGGCCCTCGCGAGGTTCCCACCATGCTCCTGCTCCTCCTTACCGCCCTGCAGGCGACTCCGAGCCCAGCCGATACGGTACTGGCTGCCGCCCGGCGCGCGGTCGTCCGGCTCAGCGACACCGCCGCGGCGCGCGCTGCCGGCTACCGCCCCATCACCGAGATCGGGGTTCCAGACAAGGTGCCCTTCCAGGGCGAGCACTGGTCGCTGCCGATTCG
>DATFFX010000029.1:0-3806 GCA_035249825.1 Gemmatimonadales bacterium
GGGTTGGGTGAGAGGCTGACGGTGATTGCTTTCCCTTTCTCCGTCTTGTAAGCCCCCTCGGCGCCATGGTGATACTTCACATCGCCGGTGCCTCCCTCCGGCGTCGGATGCCCGCCCTCGACCTGACGGCCTCCTTCGAACTCGGCGAAGATGGTCTCATATGGCCGGCCTATCGTATGGGCCAGCACATTCAGACGCCCTCGGTGAGCCATGCCGATCACCACGTCGCGCGCGCCGGATTCGGCGGCGCTCTCGATAGTGCGATCGAGCATTGGTACCAGCATGTCCACCCCTTCTATGGAGAACCGCTTCTGTCCCAAATAGGCCTTGTGAAGGAAGTGCTCCAGAGCCTCGACTTCGGTTAACCGGTGGAGCAGCCAACGCTGTTGTTCCCGTGACATCGGCTGACGGTAGGCACCGGACTCGATCTTCTCACGCAGCCAGACCCGTTCCTCATGGGTCGAGATATGCTCGATCTCATACGCCATGGTGCCGCAGTAGGTGGCCTGGAGGTACGGCAGCGATTCCGCGAGAGTGCGGCCAGGAACGGCAATGCGGAGAACCTTGGATGGGATCTCGCCCATGATCTCGGGCGTTAGTCCGAGCGAAGCTGGCTCCAGGGCCGGGTCACCAATCGGTTCCGTACCCAGCGGGTCGAGCCACGCCGCGAGATGACCGTGCATCCGGAACGCCTTGATAAGAGCCATGGCCGCCGCGACGTGCGCTAGCATCTCGGGGGCCACTGCTTCCCTGGGCGGCGTCAGTCCCCGAGCACCCTTGGCGATCCGGTAGCTCGCCGGCTTCAGCTCCATGCTCTCGGCAATCAGCTCGTAGAAGCTCTCCTCACCCTGGAGCAGCCGATCTACGGTGCCGAGGAAAAGGCCCGATTCGGCTCCCTGAATGATTCGGTGGTCGTACGTGCTCGTGATGGTCATGACCTTGCTGATGCCCAACTCGCTTACCCGGTCATCCGGCAGGGTCGAGAACTCGGCCGGGTATCCGATGGCCCCGACTGCAATGATGCTTCCCTGGCCGGCCATGAGCCTGGGGACCGAAGCCACCGTGCCCAGCCCCCCGGGGTTCGTAAGAGAGATGGTCGCCCCGCTGAAGTCGTCCGGCATCAGCCTGTTGGTACGCGCCTTCTCTACCAGACTCTCATATGCGGAGTGGAAAGCCGCGAAATCCAACGCCTCGGCCCGTTTGATCACGGGGACTACCAGTCCACGGCTGCCGTCCTTTCGCTGGACGTCAACGGCCAGTCCCAGGGCGATTCCTTCCGGCTGCACCCGATGCGGCACTCCGTCGCGGATGGCCAGGGTGTGGCCCATAACCGGATGCTGCCGAGCTGCCTGCACGATCGCGAAAGCGATCAGGTGGGTGAACGAGACTTTTTGCGGTCGATTAGCCGCTTGCAAGGCCGTGTTCAGCCCCCGACGCCGGTCCTCGAGTACGGCCACCGGCAGCTCACGAAATGTCGTTGCCGTCGGTACCGTGAGGCTCTCGTTCATGTTGGCGACGAGCTTGGCGGCTGGACCTTTGATCGGCTGGGCAGTGGGGCCGCGGGGCAGCGGGGTGGTCGCTGCGGATGTTGACGGTGCCGCTCTGCCGGCCGAGCCGTCGCCACCGTGTCTCGTCGATGTGCTCACCCCGCCCCGCTGCCCCGCTGCCCCGCTGCCATTTTCCCCTACCACGCCGCTTTCGAACAGCCGGCGCCATTCGGGGCCCACGGCCGCCGGGTCCCGCAGAAACTCTTCATACATGGCCTGCGCAAAACCCGCATTGGCCGTCTCAAACACGTTCGGATCCACGCGTCACATCCCCTATGAAGTGCCTGCAAAGCTCGTTACCGGACACAAGATCAGAGCACCGGGACCGGCCTCCGAGACCTGCGAAAGATAATGGCTATGGAGCGATGTAGAGCGCTGATTTATGCTAAGATCCTACAAGACATGCCATGGGATAGGGAGTAAGAATGAACAGGCAGATCGCCTCACTCCTTCGGACAGGTTATGGGCAAACTCGGCTGCGTACGACTGGCTCCACTCGGATCTTTCCTCGTTGCTGTTCTGCTTGGCTGTGGTGGAGGCGGGGGTAACGACCCGCCGCCCGGGAACGGCACGGCGCTGGCCAAGACCGCTGGCGACGCTCAGGTCGGGACTGTAGGACAGGCGCTCGCCAATCAGATTCAAGCCACCGTGACCGAAGACGGCAGCCCAGCGGCCGGGGTAACGGTGACCTGGTCGACATCTTCCGGCACGGTGAACCCGGCATCAGGGCCAACCGACGCCAACGGTGTTGCAGGCACCACCTGGACGCTGGGCACGGTGGCTGGAGCGCAAACAGCTACTGGCACGGTAAGCGGTGCAAGCGGATCGCCGGTGACCTTTACGGCCGTGGCTAGTGCGGCAGCTGCCGTCACGTTGGCCAAAGCCGGCGGCGATGGTCAGAGCGCGGAGGCCGGAGCGCCACTCCCCCTGCCGGTGCAGGCTCAGGTGACAGACGAGCACGGCAATGGAGTTGCCGGGACTTCGGTAGGTTGGGCAGCTACCGGGGCAACTGTCTCATCGTCGGCGGTGCCCAGCGACGGCTCGGGAGTCTCGCAGGTGACTGTCACCGCGGGAGGAACGGCGGGGCCCATTACCATAACCGCCACTGCAGACGGCCTCGATGGGTCACCTCTCACCTTCAACGGAACCGCTACAGCTGTCACGCCTCCCCCGAATGCCGCGAGTGTGTCAGTCGGTAATATCCTGTTCCGGAGTAATCGAAACACCACGACTAACCCTGCTGTGGACACGGTGGCTGTGGGCGGAACTGTTACCTGGTCCTGGGTAGGTACGGGGTCGGTGACCCACAGCGTCCTCTCGCAAGAGTCACCGCAGTTCATGAGTAGCGGCCTGCTGACCGGTAACGGGGAGAGCCACTCGTTCCAGTTCGTCGCACCGGGAACATATCAGTACACTTGTGCCGCTCATCCCGGTCAGATGACAGGACGCGTCGTCGTGCGTTGAGGCGCGCTCAGTCGGGAATCAGCGCCTCGCGTCTCTCACCATATCGAGGTAGCTCCTGGCCTCCGTGGCGATCCGGGCCGAATCCCAGCCCAGCTCGTCCCCCATCAGCTCCGCTACCCGGTGCGCGGCTGGGGCGCCGTGCTCGGGGTGCTCGTAGTAGTGGTGGAAACGGCGGACCATCACGTCTTCCACTGTCTGGGCCAGTTCTCTCCGCACCGCATGTACTACTTCTGCTTCGATGGCCGGGTGGTCCGGCACCAGCCGGCGAAACAACCGGCGGTCGGCGCCGCCCAGGTTGAAAATCCCGGCTGCCTCGGTGCCGTAGTGCCGGAGCAGGTGCTCGATGCTGACTCCGGGTATGCCGAGCTCCGTGCCTCGCTCACGGAACTGGCTGAGGTCCGCGGTCTCTCCTCCAGGTAGCGGCTCGAGATCGGTCCTGGCGACTCCATGCCGCGGCCGCCCATCTCGATGCCGCAACTCGCGCATCGCCTGGTCTACCACCTCAGCCGCTATGGAGCGGTAGGTCGTGAGCTTGCCACCGACGAGAGTCAGCATCCCTCCCGAGCCGTGTACAATGCTGTGTTCCCGCGAGCGGCTGGACGTCAGCTGCCCTTCGCGGTCCACGAGCAAAGGGCGGAGCCCTGCCCAGCTGGCGCGCACATCTTCTACGCTGAGGCGCGCACTCGGAAAGCGTGCGTTGACCGAACGGAGCAGGTACACGATATCGTCGCCGGTCACCCTCAGGTCCTCCGGCGGCTCCGCGCTGTCGGTGTCGGTGGTGCCGATGTAGGAAAG